>DPSB01000386.1 GCA_003537495.1 Cytophagales bacterium
TTGCCCATGCCTGTATAATATTCTGTAATCAAACCAATAACAACACCGGCCACAAGACCGATTACGGTTGCAAAGAAAATTCCGGTTGAAGTATAAGTAGTGTATTCACCAGCAGTATTATAAAGCGGATCGCTATACTGCCAGGTTTCCGGCAACATGGCTTTGATAATAAACCAAGAGGCAGCAATCATGATTACAGACGAAACAATCTCGCCCATGTTTAGTGCAGTTTGTGGATTACCACCTTCTTTAACGCGTACGAAAAAAGTACCGAGAAAAGACATGATAATGCCCACACCAGCCAACGCCAACGGCAACAACACTGGTGATAAACCGTTTCCAAAAGTTTCTGAAGCAAATTCAGGTAATGCAAAGAATGCTGCACCCAGTACCATAGTTCCGACAATTGAACCTACATACGATTCAAAAAGATCGGCTCCCATACCAGCCACATCGCCTACGTTATCGCCTACGTTATCGGCAATAGTTGCCGGGTTAAGCGGATGGTCTTCGGGAATACCAGCTTCTACTTTTCCAACAAGGTCAGCGCCCACATCGGCAGCTTTGGTATAAATACCACCACCTACACGTGCAAACAAGGCAATAGAAGAAGCACCAAAAGAAAAACCAGTTAAAACAGTAATCACCTGGGTGATTTCGGTGAACATGCTTTTATAAACAATAAATAATACGCTCAAACCTAATACACCCAATCCAACTACACCCATACCCATTACAGAGCCGCCTGTGAAAGCTACCTCAAGGGCTTTACCCAAACTGGTGCGTGCGGCATTTGTAGTTCTTACGTTGGCTTTGGTTGCCACGCGCATTCCAATAAATCCGGCAAGGGCAGAACAGAAAGCTCCCAGTACAAAAGATAACCCTACTAAAGGTGATGATGTTTCGCTACTGGCAGTAAAGGCCAGTAAAAGCGCCACACAAACCACAAATACACTCAGGATTTTGTATTCTGCTTTAAGAAAGGCCATGGCACCTTACGCGATGTGGTTCGCAATCTTTTTCATTTTGTCAGTACCAGCATCTTGTTTAGATACCCAGGCACTTTTCCAGACTACGTAGATGAGCCCCAAAACGCCTAATAGGGGCAGAGCGTAAAGTAAATTTTGCATACAGATTTATTTGTTAAACAACCCAACCAAAAACCGAAAGGCAGGGGCCTTTTAAAAGCACCGCAAAGATATAAGAAGCCTCAAATAATTAAAATCTGGGTTTTAAAGCGAAAAAAGCTGTTTAAGCGCAGCCCAAAGTTTTTTGCGGGCTGGGTCGTTGGTAAGCAGCTGGTCAAGACCTTCCGAGGCCACCAGAGCTACACCCTGTGCCTCAATAAATTCGTAATGAGTAAGGCCTGCGGGTAGTGGCCCGAAGTAGATTACCCGTTCCGGCTTAATAATCAAAGCGGCAAGATCCAACTTAGGTTGATAGAGTATAGTTACTCGCTCCAGCGATAGTTTTAGTGCTGTGAGTATTTTAGAGAGTTGCTCTCTTTCGCCTAAAGTTACCTCGGCCCAGGGTTTTGTAAGGATTACGGTAGGTTGCAGAGCAATGCTATAAATTTCCTCTGTATAGATGGCGTGGACTGTACCTGTCATTCTTTAACATTAAAAATGGACTTTAATTCATTTGCTTCATCTGGTTTCATGCGACCGCTTAAAATAAGACGAAGTTGTCTTCTGCGTAATGCACCATTGTAGAGTTCAGTCTCCTTAGGTGTTTCCGGAACAATTTCTGGAATTTCTACCGGGTGACCATTCTTATCCACAGCAACAAATGTGAAGTAAGCCGAGTTGCTTTCAATCTTTCTTCCTTCCGGGATGTTTTCAGCATCTACATCGATTCGGATTTCAACCGAAGAGTTGAAGGCGCGTGTGGCACGAGCACGCAAGGTAACTACATCGCCCAAGCGAATTGGTGAGCGAAACGAAATATTATCAACAGAAGCGGTTACAACAATACTCTCGCAATGCTTTTGTCCGGCTATGGCCGATACAATATCCATCCAATGCATGAGGCGCCCACCCATTAAATTATTGAGTGTATTGGTGTCGTTGGGCAGTACCAGTTCGGTCATGCTTACGAACGATTCGCGTGGATGTTTCTTCTTACGATTCATGTGGCTACTTACTGTTAGTTTGTTTTCAGTGCGACAAAAATCATAAAAAAATTTTGCAATACCCGAACCCAATTTGCTTCTTGCATCAAATAATCGTTGCGCGTGTTATCATTCAACACATCTTTCACTTCGCCTGTAACCTCAACTACCATTGAGATTACCACAACGATTACGGGGTAGCGCCCATATTATATCTACCGTACTCCGACATACTTCTTATTCATTCAAAATTCAAAATCTGAAATTAGTTCAGTGTTAATCTCTTTATGAAAATTTTAAAGTTTGGTGGTTCATCGGTTGCTAAACCAGAACGCATCCGTTCGGTAATTGAAATAGTGAAGCCTTATCTGCAAGAAAAACCTGCGCTTGTATTTTCTGCTTTTGGTGGCGTAACCGATTCGCTCATTGCGTT
>DPSB01000142.1:0-2894 GCA_003537495.1 Cytophagales bacterium
GTCCAGATTTTTTGCGAGTGGCTTTACAACTCGTGTGGTTACATCAATTGAAAACAATCGCGAGTTCGTATAGAAGTTGGAAGTTGTATCCGTTCCGTTAGATGTAAACAAAACATGTTTTGAATCAGGCGACCAATCTTCCAATGCATCGCTGCTGGCATGCGTAACAAGCGGTGTAATTTTTTTGTCGGCTATTGTTACAATTGATATATCCGATTTCATAAAAGAGTTGATGAGTGGATCTGGTTGATGGCCAAACGCAATGCTCTTTCCATCGGGCGAAACAACAAAACTGGTTACGGTAAAATTACCTTCCGTTAATCGCTGCGATTTGGATAATTGAATACATCCGGCTTTTACTTTTAATGAATCAACCGTTTCATAACAAGGAAGCTCCGATGGATCCATCATATCAGGTTTCACATCTATCTGCCACAGATGCGAGCGCGTAAACTCTTTATCATCGGCCTCAAAAGCACCATATCGCTTTTCGCGATCTTTCTTTTGCTTGTCTTCTTTCTCTGATTTTACAAATATTAATTGTGTGCCCGATGGATGCCATTCATAAAATGAAACACCTTCTTCCTCGCGCGTAATGGCATGTGGCTCGCCACCATCAGTACGCATCAGGTACACCTGGTTTTTATTTCCCCGGTCCGATAAAAATGAAATCCATTTACCATCGGGCGAAAATTCCGGTGCCATACTACTATTACGTGTATTGTTGGTGAGTTGAAAAGGTTCGTTTCCTTCGCGCCACACCCACAGTTCTGTATCGTAACGATTATTATCCCAATCGGTAGTTTGAACGGTGTACACCGCAGATTTACCATCGGGCGAAAGCACGACATTGCCTACGCTGCGCAGGGAAATAACTTGTTCAAAGGTGGGTACATGCTGCGAAAATGCATAATGCGATACCAGCAGTAGTAGAAAGAGACTACGTTTCATTCGTTCAGGTGTTTGGTTTTCGAATAAAGGAAGATTACCGCACTTATTGGAATTTTTTTACACCGATGGAAATTCAATCCAACCTGTTCTGCCTAACCTGTGTCTAAATTCTCGTAAAGAAATATTTTATGACTATGCGCCTGTTAGCTTTTGTGATGATTGTTTTTGTGTTTTCATCGTGCAATGAAGACGGACTTCGTGTTTCTTGTGATGATGGTGTTACCGCTACCGTGCGCGATCTTACCGGGCTGGATGGTTGTGGGTTTGTGTTTGAACTGGAAGATGGCACCCGACTTGAGCCACAAAGAATGGGTTATTGCGGAACGGGGCCACTTTCTAAAGAAATTACCGAAGATCCACTCTTTGATTTTGAGTTTATAGATGGCAAACGAGTGATCATCGGTTTTGAAGAAGTGGAGGGCGCAGCTGGTATTTGTATGGTGGGGCCTATTGTTAAAATCACGTGTCTGCAGGAAGTTGTTATTGATGAAAAATTATGAGAGCACTAAGTCTGATTTTTTTTGCGCTATTGTTCGCAAACATGACCTGCGAAGATATTGACATAGATGCTCCCGCTTGTGTAAAGAAGCTGATTAAGGATGACCCGCAACCCGTAGAAGTGTGGCGTTATCAATTTGAAGACCAGACTGTTTATTTAGTAGTGGGCGATTGTTGCGATCAGTACAATTCTGTTTACGATTCTAATTGTAATCTCATTTGCCATGCTTCTGGTGGTATTACAGGAAATGGCGATGGCCGGTGCCCCGAATTTTTTGATACTGCTACTGATGGTTTGATGATCTGGAAGAAAAAGTAAAGGCTGCTTAAAGATTTAGATATCTCCTCAGTGCAGCCTCTTTGTTATTACTTCTTCGCAAACATATAATCTACCGTTACATTCAGCATTGCTTTTACGCCAGTAACGAAAGCCTTTTCATCAATCATAAAATCGGGCGTGTGGTGTGAGGGAACTTTTGCCGGATCGGTATCGGGTGGCATAGCACCTACAAAAAAGAAGAAACCCGAAATTTCTTTCTGATAAAACGCAAAGTCTTCAGCCCCGGTAATTGCGTTTATTTCAAACGTGTTGGCTGCGCCCGCTGCTTTTTGCAAACTCGGAATCATTTTTTGAGTAAGAGCCGGATCGTTATAAGTTACGGGCGTTCCCCTGCGAATAATTACTTCTGCTTTTGCTCCGGCACTCTCCGCAATTTTTGTTGCCGTAAGTTTTATCTTTTCATGAATCTTGTCCTGCATTTCGGTATCCAACGTACGAATGGTTCCGGCAAAGAAGGCTTCTTCGGGAATAATGTTTTCACGAATCCCCGATTGAATTCGGCCAACGGTTATCACGGCAGCTTCTTTGGTGAGCTCTGTCTGGCGGCTGATGATGGTTTGCAGACCATTAATAATCTGAGCCGATACCACAATCGGATCAATGCTCATCCACGGTGTAGAGCCATGTGCTTGTCTTCCTAAAATTTTTATCGAATAGGTATCGGCCGCAGCCATCATACCCCCGGGCTTGTAAGTAAGTTTGCCTAACGGTGTAACAGAACTAATGTGCAAGCCGAAGATCGCTTCCACTTTTGGATTTTGCAGTACACCTTCTTTCACCATCATAGAAGCACCACCTTCTTCGCCCACAGGCGCACCTTCTTCTGCGGGTTGAAATATAAACTTAATTGTTCCCTTCAACTCAGCTCTGTTCTTAACCAGAATTTCAGCTACGCCCATTAAAATTGCTACGTGACTATCGTGCCCACACGCATGCATCACCCCGGTTTCCTGGCCGTTAAATGTTGTTTTTACTTTCGAGGCAAAGGGTAAACTGTTGCGTTCGGTAACAGGCAATGCATCCATATCGGCACGCAAGGCTACCACGGGGCCGGGCTTGCCTCCTTTTAGTAATGCTACTACTCCGGTTTTGGCAACAGGGTATT
>DPSB01000142.1:3102-10222 GCA_003537495.1 Cytophagales bacterium
CAGGGCCGGGCTTTCCGGTTTCTAATAATGCCACAACACCCGTGTGCGCTACTCCGGTTTGAACTTTTAATCCAACTTTTTTTAAATGCTCAGCGATATAAGCGGCTGTTTGCGTTTCGCGATTGGATAGCTCAGGATTTTGATGCAAATGCCTGCGCCATTCTATTACGCGGGTTTCAATTTCTTTGGCTTGCAGTTCGAGTTTGGTTTGAAGCTTTGGGTTTACCTGCGCAATAACTGAAGTTGTAATAAGGCAAATGATGAGTAAAAAATATTTCATGGGTTGAGGGTTAATATTTTTAATACGTGTTTTTCCTTACATCAAGGCGAGTATTTCACGCTGAAGAACGGGTATATCCTTTACAATAATCTTCCACACTAAATTATCATCCACTGCATCATATGCATGGATTACCCTATTGCGAAATGCAATTATTTCTGGTGCTTTGCTTAATGGAAAGTTTTTATCGGATTTTAGTATTCTACTCACTGCCTCGCCAATAATACTTAACTCTCTTTCTACAGCACGTTTAACAGTAATTGAATTTGTGTACCACACAAAATCTTGTTTTCCTTGAAGGTGAAAATTGATTCCATCAATACAAATCAAAATGTCAGTTAACGACTTCTTGATTTGATTATTCATACAATGGAACCTTTGATTTATTAATACTTGAAATAAAGTAGGGATTTTTTAATGAGAGCTCTGTAACCAAATCAACGGGACGTTTTAAAAGCAACTCTAGTTGATCAGCCAATTCAAAGTATTGTACTCCGTATTCAACCGGATCAAGATTATCTTCAAATGCAATTAATAAATCAATATCACTGGCGGTAGTAAAGTTTCCATCAACGGCTGAGCCAAATGCATAAGCCCTTTTAACCTTATGCTTCTTTAGCAGCTGAACCACAGCCGGTAATTTGTCGCTCAATAGCTTTACCATGTTCAAATTTAGTTAAAAAAGTGCTCTTACTGTTTGGCACTTTCCATATAATCCAACGTTAAATTTACCAACGCTTTTACACCGGTAATCATGCCAGCCTCATCAAGCATAAAATCGGCTGTGTGGTGTGTCGGTTGCGATGTTAAATTCATCTGAGCCGGATATGCTCCTAAAAAGAAAAAGAAGCCGGGTACTTCGCGCTGATAAAAAGAAAAGTCTTCGGCCATGGTAACGGGTTGTGTTACCACTACATTTTGCTGGCCTGCGGCCCGCACTAAAGCGGGCACCATTTTATGGGTAAGGCTTTCATGGTTTACCGTTGCCGGATACATCACCAGTATGTTTACATCGGCAGTTGCACCAGCACTCTCGGCAATCTCCTCGGCTGTAACTTTTATCTTCTCGTGTATCTTCTTTTGCATGGCATCGTCAAACGCGCGGATGGTTCCTTCCAACGTTGCCGTTTCCGGGATAATGTTTCTGCGCACTCCCGCATGCATACTGCCAATGGTAATTACTGCTCCTGCTTTTGTTAATTCGGTTTGGCGGCTCACAATAGTTTGAAGACCTTGAACAATCTGCGCAGCTACCACAATCGGATCTACACTATCCCACGGAGTGGCACCATGAGCACCTTTGCCTTTCACTTTTATATCCACACCATCCACCGAAGCCATTAAACCACCACTTCGATATGCAATTTGACCTGAAGGCAACAACGATTGCACATGCAAACCAAAAATGGCATCTACTTTAGGATTTTCTAACACACCTTCTTTCACCATTAACTCTGCACCACCGGGCCACTCATCGGCAGGCGCGCCTTCTTCTGCTGGTTGAAAAATAAATTTAACCGTGCCCTTCAGTTCAGCCTTGTGTTTGGTTAAGATTTCAGCTGCAATCAATAAGATAGCCATGTGTGCATCGTGGCCACAGGCATGCATTACTCCGGTTTGTTGTCCACCAAAATCAGTAACCACTTTGGATGCAAAGGGCAATCCATTTCGTTCGGTGATGGGCAATGCATCCATATCAGCACGCAGCGCTACTACCGGTCCAGGCTTCGCGCCTTTCAATAAAGCAACCACACCGGTTTTGGCAACAGGGTATTGTACTTCAAGTCCGAGCGACTTTAAATGCTCAACAATTTTTGCGCTGGTTTTAAACTCACGATTGGAGAGTTCGGGTGTTTGATGAAAGTGCCTGCGGAGTTCTATTAGTTTTGGTTCCAATGCTTTTGAATCTGCATCGGTTTTGGATTGGGCAATGGCTGCGATAGTGGAAAAACTAAAATATATTATCGTGAGTATAATTCTAATCATAATGGATTCAGGATTTTAGAAACCAAAGTTATACAATAAGTGTATCAGTCTTATATCAAGAGGTATCTGACAAAAAAAGGGAAGAATTAAGTATCTTTGAATATCAAAAAAAATTATTATGGACATTGCTGTAAAGAAGATAGAATTGATTGAATGGCTGACACGATTACAGGATGAAAAACTAATTAAAAAAATTGAAGCTTTAAAAAAGGATTCAGTAACTGACCACTATGAACAGCGAACTCCGAAAGATCTTCAACAATTGACTCAAAAATTGAAACAATCTGAACAGGATATACTTTCCGGCAACGTGCATTCACAAGATTCTGTTGAAAATTACTTTAAAACCAAATTCAATCAATGAAAGTGGCACAGGTCATCTGGACTAATGAAGCCCTAAGTGATCTTGAAATTATCTATGATTTTTTAGCTGAAAAGTCTCCGCAAGCAGCGCAGCGAATTGTGGAAATCATCTTAAGCCGAGCAAGCCAGCTTGAATCATTTCCCGAATCCGGAGCAAGACTTGATCGAATAAAATTTAATAAAAATGACTATCGGTACCTTGTTGAAGGTAATTATAAAATCATCTACACATACCGAATATTAAATCGCGTTGTGTATATAGCAACTGTTTTTGATACCCAGTTTGATCCTGAAAAATTAGTAATCTGATGTTGTCATAAATCTTCCAACTATGAAATTATACTGCCTTGTTCTCTTGTTGCTCTCTTCGTTGTCAGGGTTTACTCAACAAACCCAACCTCCTCGCAAATCAATCGAAACCTCCACGCGTTCCATTCGCAGAGATGTGCCCCTGACTAACTCCATTCGCAAAGCGTTTGATGCCGGCACGCGCGATTTCTCAGGTAAGCCCGGCCCCAACTATTGGCAATTAGAAACGGATTTCATCATCAGCGCAAGTATCGATCCGGCCACGCAAACCATTACCGGTTCTGAAAAAATAGTTATTCATAATAACAGCAAAGACGATCTTAAAACAATCGCGCTCCGGCTCGATCATAACATTTTCAGAGCTGATGTTCCACGTGGGTTATCTACACCAGCCGAAACTACTGACGGCATGATTGTAACCAGCATTAAAATCGCAGGCAAACAAGTTGATTTAAAAGCAACACCTGCCATGCGAAACGAACCCCCAAAATTAGCAGTAGTCAATCTTAACCGAACAGTCGCTACACTCATTTTAGATGAACCCATGAAAGCCGGAACAACTGCCGAACTTGAAATTGCCTGGCACACCAAATTACCGGGAGGCCCGAATGGTCGCGGCCACCGCATGACACAACGCTTCGAAAGTAAATTGTTTCAACCCACACAATGGTTTCCACGCTTAGCGAAGTACGATGACCTGCGCGGTTGGGAAACCAGTCCGTATCTCGGGCCTTCCGAATTCTATAATAACTTCGGCAAGTTCGATGTCCGCATTACCGCACCGGGAGGTTGGATTGTAAGTGGAACCGGTGTGCTTCAAAATCCAAAAGAAGTATTAACTGAAACTACTCGGCAGCGATTAGCCACCGTTCTCAATTCAGATGAAGAAATAACATTGGTTGGCGAAACAGAACCGCGCACAGCTGCAGGTGAAAAACTAACCTGGCATTTTGTTGCCGACAAAGTGAACGACTTCGCCTGGGCTACTGCCGAAAACTTTATCTGGAAAGCAACGCGGGCCAACATTCCTGAAAAAGGATATGTACCTGTTTACATGGTGTATTTACCTGAACGCGCAAAATATTTTGAACAAGCTGGCAAGATTACACGCCATGCATTAGAGTATTATTCAAAACTGTGGGCACCTTATCCGTTTCCACAACTTACACTTCAAGATGGACCAAGTGCGGGCATGGAATATCCCATGGTGATTAATTCTAACCAAGGTGCAGCCGATCATGAAACGGCACACCAATGGTGGCCTATGATGTTGGGTACAAACGAAACGCGTTATGGTTGGATGGATGAAGGCTTTAATCAATACATGAACATCTTATCGGATGCTGATGCAGAAGGCAAACCGTACAACCTCGATGGCCTTGGTCAAAGTTATGGCCGCATGAGTGGCGAAGAAAGTGAAGCGCCATTGATGTGGAGTGCAAATGATGCCGGAGTTGGCTATGGATACCAGACTTACTTAAAAACTCCGTTAATGCTTTCCATGCTGGGTGGCATAGTAGGCGATGAAGCGGTTATCAACGCGATGAAAGCTTACACCAAAACATGGAGTTATAAACATCCATCGCCTTGGGATTATATTTTCTTTATGAACAATCAATTGGGTCAGGATTTAGAGTGGTTCTGGTATTATTGGTTGTGGACAACCGAGTCGGTTAATGGTTCTATTAAAGATGTGAAATCCGCTAAGGGAAAAACAATCGTAACTGTACATCAGGCCGGAGAGATGCCATCATCAGTCGTGTTGAAGGTTGAGTTTGAAACTGAAGGTCCCGCCCTTAAAAAGATGAACAACGCTAAAATGCTGGATGCCAACACGGCTGTTGTTACCTGGCCGGTGTCGGTTTGGTTCGATGGCAAGCGCTCATTCGAAGCTGCCTTAACTTTTGGTGATCGCAAAATCAAAAAGATAACCTTAGATCCTTACGGCCGCTTCCCTGATAATGAGGTGAAGGATAATGTTTGGCCTAAAGAGTAACTTAAACAAACACCAGCACACAACCATGCTGGTGTTTTCCTTACATTAAAGGTTTGCTTGCGCGATGTTTGCGCATAACTTTGCCTGTTATGATTCGGTATTTGTATTGGTTGTTCATTCTTTGTTTTAGCCTTTCAGCAACAGCACAAGAAAATATCGATTCGCTTAAGCATGTTGTTCAATCGGCTGCCGGTGAATCTAAAATCAAAGCGCTAAACAATCTCTGTTATGCATATGCCTATGTGCAGGCCGACTCTGCCCGTGCATACGGCATGCAAGCACTAAATCTACAAACCGAAACCGATACAGAATTATTAGCCGAAACGCTGCACTACCTTGCCATTACTTACCAGGTTCAAAGTCGCTACCCCGAAGCATTAAACTACGATGAGCGTTCACTTCAAATCAGAACACGACTCAAAGATTCATTGGGTATGGCTAATACCATTAATAATATTGCCGTTATCTATGATGAACAAGGTCGCTACAGAGAAGCTGTACAATCGTACCTGAAAGCGTATGATCTTTACAAAAGGCATGGCAGCGAAATAAAACTGGCGTTGGTTAATGTAAATCTGGGCGTTGTCTTTAAAGGAATGGGCGAATACCAAAACTCTATTAACAACTATCGGCAGGCATTACAAAAGTTCGCAGCGTTAAAGCGCGATTATGAAACAGCTGTATGCCAGGTAAACATCGGTTCGGTTTTTATTTCCATGCAGCAATATGATAGCGCTTTATACTATTCCTTGCAGGCAGAAAAACTTTTTAAACAATTGGGTTATGTACGTTTTGAAGCTGTGGCCACTGGTAATGCTGGTATTGCCCATGGAAAATTAGGACACACTGCCGATGCGATTCAGTTTCTGAATCGGGCTATCAAAAACCACCTTGCTAACAATAACCGAAAAGAGTTGGCTTACTGCTACCTTAAACTGGCAGAAGTTTACAACCACAATTCGCAGCAAGAGGCAGCTATTAATGCAGCACAATTGGCCCTTCAATCGGCACGAGCCGCTGAAGCCTTACAACAAGAAGCTGATGCTGATTTACTGCTGTCGGACCTTCACCGTAAAGCCGGAAACTTCAAAGCAGCGTTCACACATCAATCCAATCATTTGCGCTTGCGCGATAGTTTGTTTCAGACCGAAAAAGTAAAACAGGTACGCGAACTTCAGATTCAATACGAAACCGAAAAGAAAGAACGCGAGCTGGCCGAAAGCAAAGTAGCACTTGCGCAAGGCGAACTTGAAATACGCAAACGTGATAATCAGTTGATTTTGATCTTAGCCGGAGTAGTGCTCATTTTATTTATCGGTTTTATCCTGTACCGAAACACAAGAGCAAAACAGCAACAACTTACACTCAAAGCCGAACTGGCTGAAGCCCGCACACAGAATGCTTTGCAGGAAGAACGCTTACGCATTTCGCAAGAACTGCATGATAACATTGGTTCACAACTTACTTTTGTAAATGCTTCCATCGGTGCGTTGCAAAACGAAGTTGAGAGTCCGCGCTTAAGCGATGTAAAAAAACTTACAGCCGAAACCATTCGCGAGTTGCGCAAAACTGTGTGGTTAATGAATCACCAGTCTACCACGCTGGAAGAGTTTGTAATTAAACTGCGCGATTACATCTTAACGGGCTCTCAAATTCCAGTTACTATCGATGTAAAAACGAATCTGAATCAACTGATAACAGCACAAGTAGCCAATCATCTTTTTCGCATTGTACAAGAAGCCGTTAACAACACGCACAAACATGCCGAGGCTACTCAAATCACCATTCAGATTGGCCTTGCTTCCGCAAAACAATTATCACTAACCATTACCGATAATGGTAAAGGATTTAATCCCGACTTACCCCATAGTGGTTTTGGGTTATCGGGTATGCAAAAGCGCGTAAGCGGACTTGGCGGAAAGCTTTCTATTCAATCACAAGCTGGCACAACCCTTACGGCAACCCTTCCACTTTAGTGCAAATACGATGTTCATCGTATTGAAGTAACCCGCAAGGAGTTTCAATTTTGATTTCAAAAAATTGAAACATGACAAACAAATTTTTTAACCGCTACAAAATTCGCTGGACTTTACTAGGTGCTATGCTGGTTTTTATTAACACCATAAGCTTTGCGCAAGAAGATAACTATGCCGCCTTTGGAATTGGTTATCAGATTAACTCTCTTA
>DPSB01000141.1:0-7660 GCA_003537495.1 Cytophagales bacterium
TTTATTCGGCATTGGATGCCGACAGCGAAGGTGTTGAAGGGAAATTTTATACATGGACTGAAACTGAATTGCGTGCCGTGTTGGGAGATGATACTGAAAAACTCATGCAATACTATCAGGCTACAGCCGAAGGTAATTGGGAACATAGCTGGAATATTCTCAGGCGCGATCCACAAACTACAATTGCAGAATCGGATGAAATCAAAAAGTTGAAAGCTAAGTTATTAGTCGCGCGTAACAAACGCATTCGTCCGGGTTTAGATGATAAAATACTTACGGGTTGGAATGCTATGACCATTCAGGGTTTGGTGGATTGCTACAAAGTATTTAACGATGAACATTTTTTACAACTGGCACTTAGAGCGATTTCATTTCTGGAAGAGCATTTAATAGATAATAAAGTTTATCGCTCTTGGAAAGGTAAATGTGCGGAAACGGAAGGCTTTCTGGAAGACTATGCTTTTTTGATTCAAGCTTACACATCAGGCTATCAAGTAACCTTTAATGAAGGCTGGCTCTACAAAGCACAAACCTGGTGCGAGTATGTGCTGCAACATTTTATGGATTCTGAAGAAGGGTTCTTCTTTTATACATCCAATACAGCCGAAGCCTTGATTGCCCGCAAGAAAGAAATTTTCGATAATGTAATTCCGGGTTCGAATTCCGTTATGGCAAGAAACCTGTTGCAGCTCGGTGTATTACTTGATCGTGAAGACTGGAAAGAACAAGCCCGCACCATGACATCCAAACTCTTACACCTGATTACATCCGAACCGGTTTACACATGCCATTGGGCTGTATTACTTAGTGAGTTGATTCACGAACCAGCCGAAGTAGTTATTGCTGGAAGTGAAGCCTTAACGTTACGAACAGAATTGCATCAGCATTACCTACCCTTTACACTCACGGCCGGAAGTACAGGCGAAAGTTCATTGCCTCTACTGGAAAACCGACTCCCAAAAAAAGGAACGTTGATTTACGTGTGCCGGAATAAAACGTGTCAATTACCGGTAAACACAATAGAAGAAGTTATTGACCAAATAAGAAGTTTGTAATCTTTTCAGGCAGCGCCAAAAGTATCGAAACTTGCAATTTGTAGCAAGTTTCGATACTTTTTGAATATCTTTGTCCTATGGACAATTACACCAATCGTGAGGAATACATAGCTAAATTACTATCCTACAAAGATAAAGACCTTATAAAAGTGGTGAGTGGTTTACGTAGGTCTGGGAAATCTACACTTTTGGAATTGTATCGAGAACAGTTGATTAAACTTGGCATTGGCAAGCGACAAATCCAGTTTTATAACTTTGAGTTACCCGAAAATTTCGTAGGAAAAAATTGGGATGATATTTATTTTGATATAAAAAAGAAGCTACAGGCAGATAAACCTAATTATGTATTTTTAGACGAGGCACAAAACATTCCGTTGTTTGAAAAATTAGTGGACGGATTGTTTGCCACTAAAAATGTGGATGTCTACATCACAGGATCAAACGCTTTTTTGTTGTCGGGTGAATTAGCAACCTTACTAAGTGGTCGCTACATTGAAATTTCAATTTTACCGTTTTCCTTCAGCGAATATTTAACATCAAGAAATTTTGAGATAAGTAATAAATATCTGAATTATGAATCACTGTTTTTTGATTATGTAAATGAAACATCATTACCCAAAGGTATTGCGTTACGTGAAGAAGGTTTCGATAAAATATTCGAGTATCTGCAAGCCATTTACGCCACAATTGTAGAAAAAGATATAACACAGCGACACCAAATAAATGACAAAAGAGCATTTGAAAACGTTTTAAAATTTGTAGCATCTAATATTGGAAATGCTCTATCGCCAAATAACATTTCAACGACTCTAAAACAAGATGGACAGCGGGTTCATCATGCCACCGTTGAAAAATATCTGGAATATCTGACAGCAAGCTTTGTCTTTTATAAGGTAAATCGTTTTGACTTGAAAGGCAGAAAGCAATTAGCAACGCAGGAAAAATATTACATAGTAGATATGGGTTTACTCAATCTTTTCGCGGGTAAAGAACGAACTACAGACAGAGGACATATTTTAGAAAATGTTGTTTATTTGGAATTATTGCGAAGAGGCCATAAAATCTGGACTGGCACAAGCCGAAACAGCGAAGTAGATTTTGTTTGTAAAACAAAATCTGGTGATATTGAATATTATCAAGTAGCCTGGCAAATGACTACTGAAAAAACTGCGGATCGTGAGTTTGGAGCATTGGAAAAAATTAACGACAACTATCCAAAGTTCTTACTCACCACAGATGGATTTACTCAAAACCGAAGTGGAGTAAAGCACCTAAACGTATTTAATTGGCTGCTTGAAATAAATGAAACCAACTGAAATTAAACTAACCCTGTGAAATACTTTTATCTGATTCTTCTTGCTGCATGCATTTCCAATTGCGCACCCAAAGAAATACCACCACCCGCTCCACTCCTGCCTGTTCCGGCAGCCAATCAGTTAGCATGGCACCAAATGGAGTTAAATGCGTTTGTACACTTTACCACCAACACCTTTACGGGAAAAGAATGGGGTTATGGCGATGAAAGTCCCACTACTTTTAACCCAACTAATTACGATGCTGATCAATGGGTGCTCACCTTTAAAGAAGCGGGTTTCAAAGGTGTTATTCTTACGTGCAAACACCACGATGGTTTTTGCTTGTGGCCCAGTAAATACACGGAACACTCTGTAAAAAATAGTCCGTGGCGCGAAGGCAAAGGCGATGTAGTGCGCGATGTGATGCGGGCTTGCAAAAAGTATGAATTGAAATTTGGCGTTTATCTTTCTCCGTGGGATCGCAACCATGCCGATTACGGCACACCACCTTACCTGGATTATTACCGCAACCAATTGAATGAATTATTCACCACATACGGCCCTGTGTTTGAAATGTGGTTTGATGGTGCCAACGGTGGCGATGGTTATTATGGTGGCAAACGTGATAAGCGCAGCATTCAAGGCTCAACTTATTACGAATGGCCCACCACTTTAAACTTAGTGCGCGAACTCGAACCCGAGATTCTATTTTTCAGTGATGCAGGGCCGGGTGTGCGCTGGGTAGGTAATGAACGTGGTGTAGCTGGCGAAACCAATTGGAATACCATTAGTCCTGATACATTATATGCAGGCAAAGGTGGCATTGAACAATTACTGAACACCGGAGCTGAAAACGGCACGCACTGGATTCCGGCCGAAGTAGATGTATCCATCCGCAAAGGTTGGTTTTACCATGCTGAAGAAGATACACTGGTAAAAACACCCGAGCAGTTGTTTGATATTTATCTCACTTCCGTGGGAAGAGGTTCAACCTTGCTACTCAATATTCCGCCCGATAGGCGTGGTCGGGTGCACGAAATAGATTCTGCTTCTTTGATGGGTTTTCGGGCGTTACTTGATTCAACATTTAAGCATGATCTGGCCTTGAATAAACCTGTTCAGGTAAGTTCATTTCGGGGTTCAGATAAAAAATATGCTGGCACTAATCTTACTGACAACAATCTGGAAACCTACTGGACAACAGACGATGGTACAACCACCGGCTCAATAGAAATTGATCTTGGTAAAACCGAAACCTTAAACTTTATTGAATTACAGGAATACATTCAATTGGGGCAACGCGTAAAAGGCTTTACAATTGAAGTCCGTATCAACAATTCATGGCAACAAGTTGAAATGGGAACAACCATTGGCTACAAACGAATTATAAAACTGAACGGCATTGAAGCCGATGCTGTTCGTATTTCAATTTCAGATTCAAAAGCCTGCCCGGTTATTTCGAAGGTGTCGGTTTATTAGAATCGGTAAAGCAGTGGTCAGTGGACGGTAATTAGTGGACAGTAAAACTGGAAACAGGTAACTGGCAACCGGAAACTCACTTACAACTCGGGCATTCCCAATCTTTATCCAGATCAATAACTGTTACAATAGAAAGGTGTTTTTGTTTTGGTGCAACAATTACCCGTATGTGTTGTCGGTCTTTTGATGTGTAACCTTCCAATGCATACTTTGCACCACCCGAAGCTTGTAAATCGCTTTTGTTATAATTTACTTCGGCTTTGCGTACAATCTCTTTCACTTCTTTTTGTGTGATATTGCGGCACTCCATCCGGCAACGGGCATGTTTAGTAAAAAAGTATTCGGCATCGGCATCGCGAAAAACATCTAAGCTTATACGGGTTGAGGGATTACTTTCAAGTTGAGCATCCGATTCGCCTGTACGATAACTTCTAACCAGTAAGGCCACAACAAAAAAGGCTGCTAGAATCAGGTATGGAATAAGTTTCTTTTTATTCATTCCGCAAAGTAAAAAACTTTTAGGAAGCTGTACCGAAACCTAAACAAGAACAACGTGAGCGTTTGTGCCAACAACACACTTCAGCCAATAAATTATAAAACAGGTTTGTTATCCTTATTCTTTTTGGCAACCTTGTTTACCAAAATGAAATCTATAATCTGTTTATGCGTAGTGCTGGTTAGCCTGATAACTTTTGAAGCCGCTGCTCAAGAAAATATCACTGGCATTTTCGCCATTATAAAGCTCGACAAAAAACACAAAACCAAAGATTACGGGCGTAGAGTATTTAATCGCAGCCACCGCGAAAAATTTCTGATACCGGAACAACCCCTGATTGCCAGTGTTGAGTTTACAAGCGTAAGTAAAATAACACACGACCTGCCCGCCTTGCTTAGTTATTTCGACATCATCGTCTCTGCAGAAGGAATGACGCGCTTGCGCAATACCATTACCGCATTGCCAGATACCGAATTGGTGCTGTTGATTGATAACACCGTGTTTGGGCGCATCAGCAGCAAAAGCGAACAAGACTTTCGCTACAATAAAATTACCATTGCAAGCCCGCTAAAAGATGTTGACCTGGAGTGGGCACATGGAAAATTAGACGAGATGATTAACGCCCGCGCGAAATAAGCCTCTGCTAATTCGTATTTTTACACCATGGCCGAAGGCACGCTCTTTCATTCCGAAACCAACACGCTGTTTGCAGAAATAGTATTGCCCGTGCCGGTAGCGAAATTGTTTACCTATCGCATACCCGCTATGCTAAACGATCGCGCAAAGCGCGGACAGCGGGTAATCGTTCCTTTCGGGCAGAAAAAAATTCTTACCGGCATTATTGTTCATTTACACGATCAGCCACCCAAAGAATACGAAGCTAAACCTATTTTAGAACTGCTTGACGAAACTGAAATTATTTACGATCAGCAGTTTAACCTGTACGAGTGGATAGCCGGATATTACATGTGTACACTGGGCGAAGTAATACAAGCCGCCTTGCCTTCGGGTTTAAAACTTTCCAGCGAGTCGATGATTCAATTGCGACCGGGCTTTTCATTAGAAGATTCTGACTTCGATTTCTCTGAAAAGGAAAGGCTGCTATTAGATCGGCTTAAAGCCGATGGACTTTCCTACACCGAAGCTGCCAAACTACTGGATGCTAAATCGATTTATCATATTCTAAAATCGCTTTCGTCTAAAGAAGCTATTATTCTGTTTGAGGAAGTAAAGGAAAAATTTAAACCAAAAACCGAGAAGCACATTCGGCTACATCATTCCTTTACCGATAAAAAAGTATTGGAAGCGCTGTTCGAAAAACTTTCGGCTAAGCCCAAGCAAGAAGCCGTTGTGTTAAATTACCTGCAACATGTACCGGTGTTTAATAATCCACAGTTGAACGAACAAGGGTTACGTAAAGCACAATTGTTGCAAGGCGATGTTTCGGACTCATCGCTCGGCACACTTATAAAACAAAAAATATTAGAAGAGTTTGAAGTAATTGTTCCGCGATTCGGTTTTCCGGATGCTACCCATCATACACCTATATTATTAAGCGAAGCTCAGGAAACGGCCCGCAACCAATTGCTTACAGCATTAGACGAAAAAAACGTTGCGTTACTGCAAGGTGTTACCGGAAGTGGCAAAACAGAAATCTATATCGACCTAGCTCGTAAAGCGCTGGAAGGTGGCTCACAGGTATTATTGTTGTTACCCGAAATTGCCATCACCACGCAAATTGTACAGCGACTGAAAAAAATGTTTGGAAGCGAGATGGGTGTGTATCATTCCAAGTTTTCTGACAACGAGCGCGTGGAAGTATGGAATGGTGTACTTACCGGCAAGTTTCGGTTTGTGGTGGGCGTGCGTTCAGCAGTGTTTCTGCCATTCGATAACCTCGCGTTAGTTATTGTAGATGAAGAACACGATACTTCTTACAAGCAACAAGACCCGGCCCCTCGCTATCATGCGCGCGATGTGGCTATGGTTATTGCACAGCAACATCATGCTAAAGTAGTGTTAGGTAGTGCCACGCCTTCGGCCGAATCTTTATACCATGCCACACAAGGTCGCTATGGGTATATTCAACTAACGCAACGTTTTGGCGATGCCCAACTGCCCGACATTGTGTTTGCCGATGTAAGCATGGAACGCAAAAGTAAAACCATTAAAGGTGAGTTTACCTCTAAGCTTCTACGCGCCATTGGCGAAGCCCTTGAAAAGAAAGAGCAGGTAATCCTCTTTCAAAACCGTAGAGGCTACTCGCCTTTGGTGCAGTGCGAAGATTGCCAATGGGTACCCAAGTGTATAAATTGTGCGGTTAGTCTTACTTATCACCAATATCGCCACGCGTTGGTGTGTCATTATTGTGGTTATCGCGAAGAACTTCCCCATCAATGCCCTACGTGTACTTCCAAGCGGATACTTACGTTAGGGTATGGCACCGAGAAGATAGAAGAAGAATTAAAATTTCATTTCCCGAATGCACAGGTGCAGCGGATGGATTTAGATACTACTCGCTCGCGCACCGGTTACGAAAATATTATTGAAGCGTTTGAACGCGGTGAAACACAAATTTTGGTAGGCACGCAAATGGTTACCAAAGGCCTGGACTTTGATAAGGTAAGTCTGGTGGGTGTGTTTGATACCGACCGTATGATGCACTTCCCGGACTTTCGCAGTTATGAACGCGCCTTTCAATTGATTATGCAAGTGAGCGGGCGGGCAGGCCGCAGGGAAACACGCGGCACCGTAATTCTGCAAACGGCTAATCCTAAACACGAGTTATTTCGCTATGTAACTGCACACAACGTAAATGGTTTTATGGAAGACCAGTTGCGCGACCGGCATGCGCATTTGTATCCACCCTTTTCGCGTTTGATTGATGTTACCTTAAAACACACAGATAAAAAAGTAGTGAGTGCTGCTGCTACCCAATTGGTAAACAGCTTGCGCGAAAAAATTGCTACAGTAAAAATTATGGGGCCGGGCGAACCGATGGTTGGCAAAATCCGCAACGAGTTTTTAATGCTGGCATTGCTCAAGATAAGGCGCGACCAGGGGAAGCTGCACGAAATAAAACACACTTTATTACAAACTGCTACGCACCTGCAACAGCAAAAAGAATTCAGAAATGTAAAGGTCGTGTTTGATGTGGATCCGGTTTAGCAACCAGAAGCTATCATCACGTTAGCACAAAGCATACAAAAAAATAACCTATCCGTTTGACACAATGTAGCAGGCTACCTACCTTAGAAAAACGAAACGAAACCTTCGCCAAGGGTACCAGATTGTACCTATTGGCGAAGGTTTGTTTCGGGTATAAGAGAGTTAGC
>DPSB01000141.1:7930-8249 GCA_003537495.1 Cytophagales bacterium
TTTCGGGTATAAGAGAGTTAGCAGTAAGTGTAACAGACACCCAAAAAACGCAGTCAGACAGAAGATAATGATAGAATAAATGAACTATTATTACTACAAAACAGACACAAAATTATCCGATTATGTTCGGACAATTTTGGTGTTTGGCAATGATGGAGAAAGTTCAGAATTACCTTTGTTTACGAACGGAATGTCCGCTTTGCTTTACAAGGCAGACAACCGCATTACACTTTTCGGACAATCTGTTCCGGTTGAAGAATGGAACGAAACAACTATCGCTTTTTTCTTCAAGCCATTTTCGTTAGCGACAACTTTCAAA
>DPSB01000141.1:8529-9088 GCA_003537495.1 Cytophagales bacterium
TATCTGGACAGGACTTGAAAGCGAAACCCATTGAACTCAATCTTTGGAACGCACAAAAAGCAATGGCTTTGAACATTCAACTTTATCATTCCAAATCAACGCAGGAAAAAGTTGAAATTTTATCCCATTTCATTTTCACGCAAATAGAAAGCAACAAAAGAGATTGTGAAATAATACGCTATGCAACCGATACGATAATGCATAATTCAAACACAGATGTTCTTTCGCAATTATTGGAAAACTTATATTTAACCGAAAGAACTTTCCAACGGATTTTCAAAAAGTATGTTGGCATCACAGCTAATGAATACAGAAGAATTTGCCAACACTACTTTGCTTTTTCACAATTAAAAAGTGGACATTTTGAAAAGTTGACTGACGTTGTATTTACAAACGGTTACTTTGACCAAAGCCACTACATACGCTCATTCAAAGAGTTTACAAACACAACCCCAAATGAGTACCTGCAATCGGGGTTAGATAAGGGAAAATGAATTTTGTCGGTTTTATACAATGCTGTTTCTTGACCGAAAATAATCTTGCTCAAAGAAAAATTTAA
>DPSB01000227.1 GCA_003537495.1 Cytophagales bacterium
CAAACTCTTCACCGGATTTTCGGCCATAGCTCTTAACCCATGAATGCTTATTGTTAATACTGTAATACTTACAATTACCAGTCCTGCAATCAGAAAAATCCACCAATGCATATCGGTATGGTAGGCATAATCACTTAACCAACTCTGCATGATGATATAAGCCAGCGGGCAGGCGATTGCGATGGCAATAATTACCAACTTTATAAAATTGCCTGAGAGTATACTGATCAGGTTCATAAAGGAAGCGCCCAACACTTTGCGGATGCCAATCTCCTTCATGCGTTGCTGCATCATGTAAGAAGATAAACCGAACAATCCCATGCAGGCTAACAGGATGGCTGTTGCAGCAAACAAACTCATTACTTTGCCCAACTGATTTTCTGTTTTATACATGCGTGCATAGGTCTCGTCTAAAAAGCTATACTCAAATGGCCGGTTGGGTATGAATTTTTTCCATTGCTGTTCTGCATAGGCTATTGTACCGGGAATATCATCGCCTGAGATTTTTACAATCATTCGTCCACCCCAGGGTGCTGTAAACAATACAATTGGCTTAATAGCATTGTGTACCGATTGAAAATTAAAATCCTGAACTATACCTTTTATTGTACCTCCGCTGTTCAAAATCAATTCGCGGCCAATGGCTTCTTCGGGTGTAAAGCCTAATTGGCGGGCAGCACTTTCGTTGAGAATGAATTGATACCTACGCAGCTTTTCATCTTCTATTTCCGCACCGCGTATGTCGGCTTCAGAAAAATCTTCACCCGCAATAAGTTGAAGTCCGCTGGCGGCAACAAATCCCTCATCAACCGGATTTGCAAAAACGCCTACCACTTCTGTTTCGGGCATGGAAGACAGCCGCATGCTGTAGCCACCATTTATGCTTACCGGTGTGCTTGCGCAGCGTGCGACCTCTTTAATTTGTGTATGCTTTTTTAACTCCGACTTAAAAGTTTCTATTTGTTTAGAATCGGTACCCCAACCAATAAACATGGTGAGCACGTGGGTGCGATCGTATCCCAGGTTTTTGTTTTGTATATAGTTTAATTGGTTGCGAATAATTACGGTACAAACAATCAGAAATACCGTAATAGCGAATTGAAAAACAACCAGCGATTGTTGAAGTCTGCGGGCCGAAGAACTGTTTTTGAACAACCCTTTTAAAATGCGCGCAGGTTGCATACCCGATAAAATCAAAGCTGGATAACTACCTGCAGCTAAACTAATCAATACAGTTAAACAAACGGTAATCAGTAAAAACGAAGGCGATAACAAATCTGTTACTAAGAAATTGCGACTAACAAAGCTGTTGAACTGCGGTAACAACAACGAAGCAGCACAAAAGCTTACCAACACCGAAAGGCAACACACTACAAAGGCTTCGCCTATAAATTGCCAGAACAATTGATTGCGTGCAGCCCCTGATACTTTGCGCACGCCTACTTCTTTTGCGCGTTCAATTGATTTGGCCGTACTTAAATTTACATAGGTAGAACATACAATAATAATGATGAGCAAGGCCACTCCTCCTAATAACAATAAGTACGTAATGCTGGTGTTGGATGAAAACGCGGTGTAAGGCGAATACAAGTGTACCTCATTAAATTTTTCAAGGTGAAAACGAATGGTGGCACCTGTGCCGGCCATTTCTTTTTCCATAAAAGGATCGAGTTTTTCAAGGAGAGGCGCAAATGCGAGTTTGTCACTTAATAATAAATAAGTTGTGTAGTTGGCGTTGAAGTATGTCTCCTCCTGATTCTGCCCCATGGAACTAAACGAAGCGAGGAAGTCGAACTGAAGCTGTGAGTTTTTCGGATAATCCTTAATTACGCCCGTAACTTCAAATGGAGTTTTGTTTGTACCAACTTCTAAAGTTTTACCAATTACATTTTCGCTGCCAAAGTATTTAGCAGCCATGGATTCGGTTAACACGATTTTTTTCGGCCCGTTTAGTGCTACAGCGGCATTGCCTTGCAGCATTTCATAATTAAACGTGTTGAAGAACGAAGAATCGGCATACATGAAGTTTGGTTCGGTAACCGGTTCGTTATTGAGATACAGAATAGCATCGGCATCAGTCATGCGTACGCCTTTTTCAACTTCCGGAAAGGTGCGCGATAATACGGGCGCAACTTTGGTACTGGTAAAGGTTCCTTTGTGAGTTTCGGTGCTTCCTTCAAAGCCATACTCCATTACTACACGGGCAATGCGACTTCCCTTCGATTGAAACTGATCGAAACTAAGTTCGTGCTGAATGAATAAGGCAATCAGTAAACAAGCTGTGATACCGGTGGTAAGTCCCAATACATTGATTACCGTAGAAGGCTTGTTCTTCCAAAGGTTACGAAGTGCGATTTTAAAATTGTTACGAAACATATCGATATGATTTGATGAGTAATTACTTTTTTTACTTCCAATTATCCCGGGTCTGCATAACAGCAACACATCCAGCACAAAGCGAAAGTCAGCCAGGCGTTTGCCGGATGTTTTTAATCTTCGCTCATACACCTCCAACAAATCACCTTCGATGTAATCCTGCAACCGCGGGTTACAATACCAGCGGAAGAAGCGGAGGGGAAGTTTAGGTGGATGGTTTTTCATTCCATGTTTTTTTTTGGACCTAAGTATCAAGACATAAGATGATAGACGGATTGAATCTTGATACTTAAGTCTTACGACTAACGTCTTATCTAACAGCAATTTTTATTTCCAACACCGCCTTCGGTATCGCCTTCCACAGTTGTTCACGTGTTTCCTTCGCGTACAGCATAGCTTTCTTGCCCAGTGCAGTGATCTCAAAATATCTGCGGGGCCGGCCGGCACGGTCTTCGGTGCTTTCGCCTGAAAATGATTTGAGATAGCCTTTGTCTTCTAATCGGATTAAGGCAGTATGCAGTGCGCCCATACTCACGGTACGCTTCAGGCGCGATTCAATTTCATCTTTAATGGCTACACTGTAGGCTTCATTATTCAAGATGCCTACCGTTAGCAGCACGATCTCTTCAAACTCCCCGAGTTGGTAATTTTTCATGAATGTATATTATTCTCTAAATGTAGGAATAATAATTATGCCAGATTAAGGAAAGCTTGTTTTCGGTATGATTGACAAGGTTGTATTATAATCCAGTGTTCGCTTACGTACAACTTTGCGCGTGATCGAACAAGGTTACAGTTGGCAGTTTATTGTGTGTGTCTGCCTACTGCAACCTGCCTGCTGCCTACTATTTATCACTCGCTTCTCAAACTCTTTACCGGATTAAGCATGGCCGCTCGAATGGTACGAATTCCAATAGTAATGAAGGCAATCAGCAAGGTAATCACGAGCGCTTCGGCAAAAACTAAAATCCCAAACGGAATATGATAGGCAAACTCCCGCAACCAACCTTGCATAAAATATCCGGCAACGGGTAGGCCGATGGCTCCGGCAATAATCACCAGTATTAAAAACTCTTTCGATATGAGTGCTACAATGCTGCTTACCGATGCGCCCATTACTTTGCGTACACCAATTTCTTTTAGGCGACTTTGCACCGAATACGAAACCAACGCAAACAAACCCAGGCTGGCAATAATAACTACAATCACAGATAACACCACGAAAATCTGTCCGCGCCTGGTATCGGCCACATACATTTCTTCAAACCGGGTATCGAGAAACGTATATTCAAGCGGAGTATCCGGATCGATTTGATGATTGATGGCTTTGAGTGTTTCAACCGTGTTACTCCAGTTGCTCGTATTGATTTGCAATGTGTAATAATCAATAACCTGAATAGTTGTATTGAGGGCGCCAAAGATTACCGGCATCTGCTGGCTACGCAACGATTCGAAGTGGAAGTTCTCTACCACTCCAATAATCTCAACTTTGAAAGGCGCTTCTAATTCTTCCATGCGCTCGCCATACCGCACGCGTGGTATTTCAATCATTTGCCCGATAGGATCGATTAAGCCAAGTTGTTCTGTTGCGAGTTGTGTCACAACAATTTTCAATGAGTCGGCCACCGGATCTTTGATGGTGCGACCTTCAAGCAAGTTGATTTTGTAGGTATCGAGAAAGTCGCGATCAATGCCAACAAAAATCATTTCGCTGCCAATGTTGTTTTGATTGCTTTTGGTAGTGGCTACCGGAAAACTTTTCCATTCGCCAGGCACGCGTGTAGAAGCCGTTACGCGCAATACTTCAGCTGGTTTACCAAATTCTGTTTTAACGGTTTCAAAATTTCGTCTCAGGTTGCGGCTGTTTACATCAATCACCACCAGGTTTTCATGGCTGAAGCCTAAATCCTTTTCGCGCAAATAGTTTAACTGTTGGTAGATAATGAGTGTTGATGCAATCATCATAATTGAAATGGCAAACTGCATAATCAACAACGCTTTCCGTACAGAAAAACTACTGCCACCTATTTTTATTTCACGCTTCAAGGCATCCACAATCGAAACCCGTGTGGCAATAAAGGCCGGATATAAAGCAGCCAGCACACCTACAAATAAAATAATTGCGGTTACAATCATTAACCACTCAAGTGGTAATGCGCCAACCGAAATTTCTTTGTTGGTAAAAATATTTATCCACGGCAAAACCAAATACACCAACGCAATGGATAGAAGTAATGAAAGTAAGGTGAACAGCATCGAATCGGTAATAAACTGCGCAACCATTTGTGTTTTAGGAGCACCTAATGTTTTACGGGTTCCAATTTCGCGGGTGCGTTTAATGGCAACAGCCGTAGCAAGATTCATGTAATTGAGGCAAGCGGTTATCAACAGCACTAAACCTAACGCAGCAAATGTGTAGAGGTAAAAGGGTTTGATACCATTTGCATTAAACTCATCGGCTGCGGCCTCCAGTTGATTGGATTGCGTGTGGATTTCTTCTAAGGGTTGCAACTCGAACCTACTGCGGAACTCGCGGTTGTTTGGAAAATTTGATTTTACGAGGGTTTGGATTTGCGCGGTGAGCTGTTCAATACTGGTTTCGGGTTTTACTTTAAAGTACGTGGTGTATTCGGTATCTACCCAATCGGTGTTAAAGTATTGGGTATAGTCGTTATACATCGAGTGCCAGGTGGCATCCGAAATTAAAATAGAAATTTGCAGGTGCGAGTTTTTAGGAAAGTTTTTCATCACACCGCTTACTGTAAGGTAAACCGGTTGCCCATCGCGCCTGTACCCCGACCAGATTTGTTTGCCAACCGCTGGCCCTTCACCAAAATATTTTTCTTTGATGGTTTCGGAGATTACAATCGCATCGGGATTTTGAAGTACCATTTTAGCATCGCCTTCTAGCAATGGAAAATTAAAGAATGTAAAAAAGTTGTTATCGGCCGATAGTGCTCGTTCATGATTGCGCAGGGTTGGTTCATTGCCGATTGTAACGCGCCCAAAAGCCGATAAGCGACACATATCTTTTATCTCCGCCAATTGCGCCAATGCTTCTTTACCAATAGCAGGTGCAACGGCTGCTATGTGGCGTGTGGTTCCATTTTCCTGCTGATCGTGTTGCACAAGTCGGTACATGGTAGCTGCATCGGGGTGAAACATATCGAACGACAGTTCATCGTGCAGGTAGAGCGCCAGCAATAAAAAGCAGGAGAACCCCAACGTTAATACACTGATGTTAATGGCGGCAAACGTTTTGTTTTTGATAAGTTGCCGTACACTGATTTTGAAATAACTTTTATACATACCGTATCTGTTAGGTTGATGCTGTTTAAATGACTTTATAAACTCTGGCCGAAAATATTTGATCACACTCCAACCAAAATTCCATTT
>DPSB01000401.1 GCA_003537495.1 Cytophagales bacterium
TAACTCCAACCTGATTGGCTGGGTTGTAGTGCTGTTGATGTAGCGATGTAGTCCTTGATCAGGTTCTGTAATGTTTTAGATTGACTTTTTTCAGAAGCTGGCTTGTCGGTAAATGATTTTACATACTCAGCCAAGGCTTGCTTAATGTCTCTGGATGTTTCGTCTTTTACACACACTATATAGAGTGTATCACTTTGTAATTTCTGCTTTACCATCCGGTAGATTTCACCTTGATGCTCAAACTCACCATCTACGCGGGTGTATTCTTTAGAGTCGGTAGCGTAGGGAACGGTAAGCGGAACTTTGATTGTAACTTCGTGCTGGCGCTCGTATTCGTCCGAATCAAATAATGCCTGAAGATTTTGTTTGTTTTTGAGTTGCAAGCCTTCCAAAACGCCATAATATCCCAGCACATTTAGCAGGAATAACAGCATCATAAATAGGGCAAAAACTCTTTTCACAAGATTAAAGGTAGCGAAATGTTCGAAATCTCAAAATCGAGGCTGAAGATTAACGCGCCAGATAAATTTCCAGGTACTACTGAAAAACCTTGCGGGAGTTTAGAATACTGCTGTCTATCCGGTCTTTGATTTTCTTCAAAGGCAGCGGCTTTCGAAGTTTGGGTGGGTCAATTTCCGGGTCGATGTCCTCAAAGTAACCTACCGCCCGTAAGGCTATAAGCGGATTGAATTTTGGATACTTGCGGGAATAAAATTCAATCATCTGGTTGAGTGAAAAATGCTCCAACAAAAAATAAATGTCGATGAAGTCTTTTATACGTTTGCCCGAGTTGCTGATGGCGTTCAACTTCATGGCGGCAATATCGGCCATCGAAAGGAAAGTAATGCCCTCTTCGGTTATGGGTGGATTAATGAGTGGATAGTTGTGGGTTATGAAATCTGTTTTTATTCTATCCACAAAAGAGAGTAAAGTGTTTTTTGCTGAAAAAGTTGCCTCCACTGAAAATTCCTTTACAAGGGCATTGATCAAATCAGTTGGCTCAAAGTCTTCGGTAGTAAATAAATCAATGTCAATCGAATTTCGATGTCCAAGTTGCAATGCAAGTGCAGTTCCACCCACAAGGTAGAAGCCTTTAAGGGCATCGTGGGCCTGCAATTTTTTTATCAGGTCAAAGGTTTTGGGCTGAATTAAGAATGGATCTTTATGCAGCATCTAAAAAATCTGACTTTAAGAAAAATCGGGAGAAATCTTTCATGCGCTGTGTAAGTTGAGCACTCCAATCAATGGTTTCCAGAATTTTTTGTTCGCCATAATACCTCAATATCTCACGCCACTCTTCAAGCGTACCACGCTCCAGCACCCGCTCAATCACAATCTTATATGACTTGTCATAATTGAAAGTCTCCACATCATACTCCCACAACAGGCGATCTGGGATGTTAGGTTTTTTGCCCATGAACTGTATTATTAATCGTATTCAAGATACAAAAACCAATGCGTTTTGCCTCGTAATTTCTCTGCAAAGTTGGCTTAAAAGACGGCTTAGATGTGCTCTTTTTTATTCTTCACCAGATCATACATCAACTCGCGGGCGCGATGCAGTTGGGCCTTAACGGTACCCAGCGGAGCTTCTAATTCCACCGCTATTTCTTCATAACTCAGTTCATGAAAATAGCGCAGGCGCACCAGCTTCTGGTACTTGCCGGGAAGCATGTTTACAAACACCTGAATCAACTCTTCTTTCTGAGCTTTGATGGCTTCATCCTGGGGATTGAGATTACCATCATCTTCCACATCAATACTTACCGACTGGCCATCGTCATCTGTAAAAGTATTTTGAATGCTAAGGGTGTTCAGTTTTTTCTTCCGGATAAAGTCAATGGTATTATTAGTGGCAATGCGGAATAACCACGTACTGAACGTAAAGTCTTTTTTGAACCGGGCCAGGCTTCGAAAAGCTTTTGAGAACGACTCCATGGTAAGATCTTCGGCATCGTCAATGTTGCGCACCATCTTAAGAATCATGTGGTAAACCGGCCGCTTATAGCGTTGCAGCAGTTTAGCATAAGCCTTGTCATCGCCACCTACGGCCATGTCTATCAGCTTAAAATCTTCAAGTGCTTTGGATGAAAACCGGTTTTCTTCTAATTCTTCCATCGTAATCGTTTCGCAACTAACGCCCTCAGGCCGGTTACAAGATAGTAAAAGGCAAAAATAAAATCTAAAACCGGTATTTTCCACATTTCGAAAGTTACACCGGTTTTGCGCGCCAGCAGGCGGAACAAACCTATGAGTATCAACTCTCTGAATAAAATTACACCCGCTGCTAAATAGATTGAACCGATCAAAGCCGGCACCAGCAAAAACCAACTGCCCAGCGAGGTGAACATGAATACCCCCAATACAAACTTATCAGCTACCCTATAATACCGGCCGGCCGCCAGATGCCTGCGCTTCTGATGCAGAAATTGTTTCCAGCCTGCTGATGGTTTGGAGTACACAATACTTTCGGCAGTAGCCAAAGCAACGGTATTTTTTCGGGTGGCATACTGATTTACAAAAAGATCATCATCGCCACCCGTTACGTGTTGATGTGTAATAAAACCTTTGCCCGACAAAAACTTTGATTTTTTATAAGAGAGATTACGCCCCACGCCCATGTAGGGATTACCCAACCAGGCAAAGCCGAGATATTGAATAGCTGTTAGCAACGCTTCGAACCGGATGAAGGCATTAAGCCAACCCGATTTTTTCTGGTATGGCGAAAAGCCCAGCACAATTTCAGTCTCGGCATGGTAAGAAGAAGTGATGGCCCTTGCCCAGTGATTACTATTGGGTCTGCAATCAGCATCGGTAAACAAGAGATGTTCGTAATGAGCAGCTTTAATGCCGAGTGTCAGCGCATACTTTTTTCCACTGATATGATCAGGTTTGTGCTGCACGCGCACCATGCGCAGGTTAGCATGATGTTGCGTGGCTTCGCGCAAATAATCAAAAGTGCCATCATTGCACCGGTCCTCCACTACAATAACTTCAAACTCGGGGTGATCTTGCGTAAGCAGCAATGGCACCAACTCGCGCAGGTTTTCTTCTTCATCGTGGGCGCATACAATAATAGATACTGGCTGGGGCGCACCGCTTGCCGGGAGATTGTTTCGCAGAAATGCCAACCCCAACAAACACAGGTACAGCACCTGCACACCCACCACCATCAGAAAAACAATCGTAAATAAACTCAATGATAATTTTTTATGCGCGACAAAGATAAGGCTTCATTCATACGGGCAGCACTTACTTCGTTGCTTCCCAGAAAAAACCTGCCAGTAGTTTGTATTTGCACGCCCAAAACCCTACGCCTAACTTGCGCCCAAATGAAATTTACTCTTTCTGCTACCGATCGTGATTCAAAAGCCCGCGCAGGCATACTCAGTACCGATCATGGCGAAATTCCGACTCCTATTTTTATGCCGGTGGGTACCGCGGGTTCTGTTAAAGCCGTACACCAGCGCGAACTTGAAACCGACATTGACGCAAAAATAATTCTGGGTAACACCTATCATTTGTATTTGCGGCCAGGCCTCGGGCTTATCGAACAGGCCGGTGGGCTACATAAATTTATTGGATGGCAGCGGCCCATGCTTACCGATAGCGGTGGCTACCAGGTTTATTCGCTGGGCGATAACCGAAAGATTACCGAAGAAGGTGTGATCTTTAAATCGCACATTGATGGTTCGCGCCATGTATTTACACCCGAAGGTGTAATGGACATAGAGCGCACCATTGGGGCAGATATTATTATGGCCTTCGATGAATGTACACCTTACCCTTGCGAATATGAGTACGCAAAAAAATCGATGGGACTTACACACCGTTGGTTGCAGCGTTGTGTAAAACGGGTAAACGAAACGGAGGGAAAGTATGGCTACTCGCAAGCTTTGTTCCCGATTGTGCAGGGCAGCGTGTATAAAGATTTACGCATTCAATCGGCTGAGTTTATTGCAGCGCAAGATCAACCCGGCAACGCCATTGGTGGTTTATCGGTTGGCGAACCGCACGAAATGATGTACGAGATGACCGAAGTTGTGTGTGGTATTTTACCGGGCGATAAACCCCGTTACCTGATGGGCGTGGGTACTCCGGAAAATATTCTGGAATGTATTGCACTTGGTATTGATATGTTTGATTGCGTAATGCCCACCCGCAATGCCCGCAACGGCATGTTGTTTACCACACAAGGCATCATCAACATTCGCAACGAAAAGTGGAAAGATGATCTTTCGCCTATTGATGCAGAACTGGGGGGTTATGTCAGTACTTTTTATTCGAAAGCCTACCTGCGGCACCTGATTATCTCGAAGGAAATTTTAGGCGCACAAATTGCTTCAATCCACAACCTGGCGTTTTACCTTTGGTTGGTGAAGCAAGCCCGGCAGCAAATTCTGGCGGGCACTTTTTATACATGGAAAAATAGCATGGTTAAAATCGTGTCGCAACG
>DPSB01000017.1 GCA_003537495.1 Cytophagales bacterium
GAGTGATAACCTAATACCAATTGGTTAAACTCGATAAAGAGGCTGCTACTTAAGTTGAAATAATTTAATAAGCGCGTTTTTTATACCATCTGCATTATTGGTATCCGTAATGAGTGTAGCCTGATTTTTAACTGCCTCCGGTGCATTGCCCATAGCAACACTGGTACCCGCCAGCAAGAACATGTCCACATCATTAAAATTATCGCCAATGGCAATTATCTGATTGCTAGTTATGTTTCGTGCTGAAATTACTTTTTGTATACCCTTACTTTTTGAAGCCTGTTTACTGACTATCTCCAAATAGGTAGGCTTTGATTTATGAATATTAAGATTTTCAAAGCCAATACTTTTCAAGTGAACCTCGGCTGCGTTCAGTGCATCGGGCTCTCCCATCAACATAATTTTATTGGCGTAAAAATCATCCGTAATAAGTTTATCCAAATCAATTTGCGTTGCCACACAATTGGTGATTTGGCTTTCTTGTGCAATCCAGCCATTAATCTGATTCGTGTACCAGGTGTGGTGTTTGTAAATACTGATGCTGATATTGAAGTTACGAACCTCATTAATAATTTTACGCGCATCCTGTGTAGCTATAATTTCCTCATCCAAAATCTGGTGATCTTGAATTACAAGAGCACCATTAAAGCAGATTACCGGGTTTTCAATAATTCCAAGTTCATCATAAAAAGGCAAAGTTGCATTTGGCGGTCTTGCCGTAACAATGGCAATGAGAATACCCTGCTGGTGTAGTTCACTGATTATTTCTTTTGTACCAGGCGAAATGGTCAGGTCATCTGTTAAAAGGGTTCCGTCCACATCAATAAACACTGCCTTGTATTTCATTCAACTATTAAAGTTTTTTATTGAGTATTTACTTAAAGATGGAGTTATCTACCGCTAAACTGATAATGAACAATAACATTAACCAATCGAAAAATAGTTTGGATCACGTAACCTGTTGCCCTATTAAAGTAACGACCGAATCGGTCAGCGTTTTGAAAAAATTATCTTGTGCGCATGCAGGAAAGGATGCTATACTTAAAACAGAAAAAATGAATAGTCTTTTCATCCTGATTGATTCAGGAATTTCACTTCACCAGCACGGCATCCAGCACAATAAAGTTACCATGCTCCAGATCCGAGTCGTTTAGTTTTAGTTTGCCTTTAATGCGAATAAACTCATCCGCCTCGAACTTGTGAGGTTTTGTTTTAAAGGTTACTTCAGCAATGGACTCGGGCCCGGCACCGCCACAGAAAAAACATTGTGCATACGGAAACTTGGATAGAATGATGTACGCATCGCCTTCTACATCCACCGGTAGGTAATAACCCTCCAACTCAATCTCTTTACCAACCTGTGCTTTTAAGTCTGCTGGGAAAGTGGGGAACAAAAAATACTCACCGGCTTTCTCGTTATACTTGGCATCGAACTTGGTTTTGGCAAAGGCCACCCAGCCATCTGCTTGTGCGAATCCTAACACAGGCCAGGTAAGCAATATTACTAACAAAGTTTTTTTCATATTTCTTTAATCAAATTTTTAACCAGCACTGTTGAAGACACAACAGGCAATTTAGGAAGCACCGTCTTAAAATCCTTCACATTATTACTCACAAAATAATCAACATTACTTTCGTTCAGGGCAGTATAGTATTGAAATGCATCTTCCAAATCTTTAAAACCCGACAAATAAGCTTGATCTAAATTAGATTGGTGTGTTGGTATAACCGAAAGCATCCGGTTAAGTTCTTGTAAAATAGGATGAGCACGCAACTTAAGTTTCTTTTCGATAATGTAAGCAAGTGTAAAGAACGATGCTGAAGAAGCAAATCCCAAAATTCTGCCAGCTTCCACCATTTGAAAAATTCTGGAAGAATCTGGATTGCGATCGAGTAAATGATCTGCTAAAATATTGGTATCCAAAAAAAGCCTAAACACCATATTTTTCTTTCATGGCTTCGGCCCGTAATTCTTCGTATGATTTGTTACCCGCAGCTTTCTTTAAAATTCCGCGCAATGAATCGGCAATCGGGGTAGCCGAAATCGGTTGGTTGCCTTCAACATATTCTTCGAAGAGCCGAGAGATACTCTTTCCCCTTTTTTCAGAAAGCCTTTTGGCCTTGGTAAGCGTTTTTTTGTCTATACTTAACGTCAATTTCGTCTTCATACGTACAATTTTAACTAAATACGTATTCTTTCACAAATCAGTTCCCAGCCAATACGTTATGGATATCCGTGCGGTACGCTTGCCACGAAGGAATGAGCGAACAAATAATTCCCAACACTACGCTACCCATTAACAAATACAATTCCTCCACATAAAACACAAAGGCATTTACTCCGGCTGTCTGGCTTTCCGTTACAAGTTTGGTAAACAAAAACAATACCACGTGACCCAGCGCAACACCCAACACGCTTCCGCAGAAGGTTAACACCACGCCCTCCAATTGTGTAGCCCAAAGTAATTTGCTTCTACTGGCACCCATCGAGCGCATAATGGCCAGGTCGTACTTGCGCTCTTTCAACGAATTATACAAGGCAATAAAAATACTTAGTGCTGAAATAAAAATGAGTACGTATGCAAAGCCAGTAAGCGCATCAATACCTACACCCAAAATGGAAAACAACCGAGCGGCCTCAAACGAGGGCGAAGCTGCCTGCATATTGGTTTGACTGTTGATGTAACGTGGCAACTGAATGGCAGCAATCGGGTTGCGATATTTTAATAACAACGCGGTAAGCTCGCGAGTTGAATCGGACGCAAATGCTGCTGGCACCAGAAGCGAAGCATGCAACGAATCGGGCTTGATTGTTTCATGTTCATCTTCGCTATGCTCATGCACCACCCAGATGCTGGATACATTGGTAAGAATCAAATTATCCACTACGCTAAATGTGGGCTTTAAAATTCCCTTCACTACAAACGGATGTTCTTCATGGGCATGACCGGCTTCGCTTAAGCCATGGGCACTGGCAAACGTATCGCCCAATTTAAGATTCAACAATCTGGCTACCGTTGCACCGATGGTTACTTCCATATCGGCCAGCCACAAATCTCCACTGGCCAATTCTCCTTTATATAATTCCGCGTAAGCGTGGGTGGTTCCTACAATTCTATAGTTCTGATAACTATCGCCCAACGCCATGGGGATGGCATTTTTTACAAGACGATGTTTGGCTAACCGGTCGGCCTCTTGTAGCTTAATATTTCCCGTGGGAAAGTCGATATGAAAAACATTACACAAAATAAGTTGCAGTGGACTACCCTTCGCGCCTACCACCAGATCGATCCCTTTTGTGTTATCAGAAATTTTTTGCTGGAGCTGATTGCTGAACAATAACAAGATTGTAATCATGGCAATGCCTAACGACAACAGCAAGATGTTGAGTAACGTATTAAGTGGCCGTGCTTTCAGGTAAGCGAAAATGAGTGTAAACAGATTCATAGTTGTATCAGGTTATGAATCCGATTTTTTAAACGTTGATCGTGCGTAGCAATAATTAAAGTTGCCTGATTTTGCTTTGCTACCGAAATAAGTAACTCGCTTACGCGGTCGCAACTTCTATCATCCAAAGCCGAAGTAGGTTCATCGGCCAGAATAACAGAAGGTTTGTTTAACACAGCCCGGGCTATGGCCACACGTTGTGCCTGCCCCAGGCTCAACTCCTGAATCCGCTTTTTCTTTTTATCTGCAATACCTAACTGCACAAGCACTTCTTCCACGCGATTCTTATTTTGATTTAAACCAGCGAGGTAAGGGGCCATTAATAAATTTTGTTCTACGGTAAGGGCTGCCAGCAAATGGTTGCGTTGAAAAATAAATCCGTAGTGTTTTCCGCGAAAGCGATCCAATTCACCTTCACTTAAGGTTGAAATTGAAATGCCATTCACTTCAATAGTGCCTTGCTGATTTTTAAGCAAACCACCCAGTAAATGAAGCAATGTGGTTTTACCACT
>DPSB01000512.1 GCA_003537495.1 Cytophagales bacterium
AGAGCTGGGCCCGGAAATGAAATCCACCGGTGAGGCCATCTATTTTATTGACGATTTAATGGACGATTATTTCTTAAACATCTACTCAGAGCGGAATTTGTACCTGAGTCGCTAGGTATAAAGTGGTTTAAACTAATATCATTGGAATAACGTTTATAAATCTAAACGCGATATGAGGTTTCTTATCATTCTGGGGCTTATTGGCTATGTACTTTATAAAGTCGGTGGATTATTTTTCCGTGCCGGAGCGGCTTCGCAACAAAGCAAATTCCAGCCACGAAGACCTCAAAACGGAAACGTTAATGTTAATTCTGCGCCCGACCGACCTGCCAAATCAACTAAGATAAAAGGTGGTGAATACGTTGACTACGAAGAAGTGAAGTAGTACGCTCTCTTATTGTGAAAATTCCCTTTACAAAATATCAGGCAACCGGTAACGACTTTGTTTTGATTGATAATCGAAACAACAGTTACTCTTTTACGAAAGATCAGATTGAAAAAATCTGCGATCGTAGGTTTGGTATTGGTGCTGATGGCCTGATGCTGATTGAAAAACATACCACCCTTGATTTTAATTTGGTTTACTACAACAGCGATGGCTCGCAAAGTTTATGCGGCAATGGCAGCCGCGCAGCAGTCGCCATGGCCGCTACACTTGGTTTACTCAAAACCAAAACAACCTTTAATGCGTACGATGGTGCGCATGAAGCTGAGTTATTGAATACTGGTATTGTTCGCCTTAAAATGAACCCGGTAACATCCGTAACCAAAACGGGTAGCGATTATTTTATTAATACAGGCTCACCGCATCATTTACAATTTGTACCCGATGTTGAAAAGATAAACGTGGTTGAAGCCGGAAGAAAAATCCGCTACAGCGAAGATTATAAACCGGGTGGCACCAATGTAAATTTTATTCAACTGTTGAATAACAACACCATTTTTGTGCGCACTTACGAGCGCGGTGTGGAAGATGAAACATATTCGTGCGGAACTGGGGTAACAGCCGCTGCATTGGCTGCATCATTTCATGGTTATACCTCGCCCGTTCACATAAAAGTAAAAGGTGGCGAATTGGATGTAGCCTTCCAAACCAGACAGGCAGGCACATTTCAGGAGATTTACCTGATTGGCCCTGCCAAAATGGTGTTTGAGGGCACTCTGGAACTATAATTGCACCCCGAAATCCATTAAATTTACGGCCCATTTGGTTGGTTTCTCTTTTTTGAACGCCCAATTCTGAAAGACCCCGCCTCATGACAACTTACTACACATGTTAAAACTACTTGCAAAAATTTTTGGCGACAAATCGCAGAAGGACATTAAACTAATGATGCCTCTGGTGGAAGCCACAAAGCGTGAAGGAGAAACTTTGCTCTCGATATCGAACGATCAGTTGCGGGCCAAAACGCACGAAATCCAAAACACGATTAACGATAAACTCAAATCCATTGACGATCAGATCGCAGCTTTACATGCACGTATGGCCAATCAGCCAGAAATGGATCTGAACGAAAAAGATTCTGTATTTAAGGAAATCGATAAACTGGAAGTAGATCGAAATAAAGAACTTGAAAAAGTTCTGTTAGAAGTTTTGCCGGCAGCTTTTGCCGTAGTACGCGAAACTGCCCGCAGATTTAAAGAAAACGAATACCTGGAAGTTACCACTACCGATCACGATCGTACGCTTGCAGCCAAACATCAGAACGTAAAGATTGTTTACGATAAAGCACAATGGCATCGGCAATGGCTTGCAGCAGGCAACCTGATTACCTGGGATATGCTGCATTACGAGGTACAGATTATTGGTGGTATTGCCCTACATCAGGGTAAAGTGTCAGAAATGGCAACGGGTGAAGGAAAGACATTGGTAGCTACTTTCCCGGCATTTTTAAATGCACTTGCAAAACGCGGAGTACACATTGTTACGGTTAACGATTACCTCGCCAAACGCGATAGCGAATGGATGGGGCCGTTGTTTCAATTTCATGGTTTGAATGTGGATTGCATCGATAAGCACGAACCAAATTCTACCGAACGGAGAAATGCCTATCGTGCTGACATTACCTACGGAACCAACAACGAGTTTGGCTTTGATTACTTGCGCGATAACATGGCCCGCGAACCCGAAGAACTGGTTCAACGCGGCCATCATTATGCCATGGTGGATGAGGTGGATAGTGTATTGATTGATGAAGCCCGTACGCCATTGATTATTTCAGGCCCTGTGCCGCGTGGCGATGAGCACGAGTTTTATGATCTGAAACCGCGCATCGCCAAAGTAGTGGAAGCCCAGAAAAAATTGGTTAACCAATACCTGAACGATGCTAAAAAATTATTAGCAGATGGTCAGGAAAAAGATGGCGGCACTGCTTTATTCCGTGCACACCGCGCTATGCCCAAGTACAAACCGCTGATCAAGATGCTAAGCGAAATGGGTATGAAAAACGTGTTGCAAAAAACGGAGAACTATTACCTGGCCGATAACAAAAAGTTGATGCCCGAAGCCGATGCTCCGCTATACTTCGTAATCGAAGAAAAAGACAACAGCGTTCAATTAACCGATAAAGGAACTGATTTGATTACCGGTGAAGGTGAAGATCCTAAATTCTTTATCCTTCCGGAGATTGGTATTGAACTGAATAAAATCGAAAAAAATCTTTCTGTTCCATCTGAAGAAAGGTTAAAACAAAAAGAAGATCTCATTCGCGAATACTCAACCAAATCGCAACGCATTCACAGTGTTAACCAATTACTCAAAGCTTATACACTGTTTGAAAAAGATACCGAGTACATTATTGTAGATGGAAAAGTAAAAATTGTGGACGAACAAACCGGTCGTGTGTTGGATGGCCGCAGGTATTCCGATGGTTTGCACCAGGCCATTGAAGCAAAAGAAAATGTAAAGGTGGAAGATGCTACTCAAACGTATGCTACTATCACCTTGCAGAACTACTTCCGCATGTATCATAAGCTTGCGGGTATGACGGGTACAGCCGTAACGGAAGCTGGTGAATTGTGGGACATCTATAAGTTAGATGTGGTAACTATTCCTACCAACAAACCGATGACGCGCAAAGACAAAGACGATCTGGTTTACAAAACCATGCGCGAAAAATTCAATGCCGTAGTGGAAGAAATTGTAAAGCTTACACAGGAAGGCCGTCCGGTGCTGGTGGGTACCACTTCCGTGGAAATATCCGAGTTGGTAAGCCGCATGTTGCAGATTCGTAAAATCAAGCATCAGGTATTAAATGCCAAGCAACATCAGCGCGAAGCGGAGATTGTAGCTGAAGCTGGTAAGCCCGGTACGGTAACCATCGCCACTAACATGGCCGGTCGCGGTACCGATATTAAACTTACTGCCGAATCGAAAGCTGCCGGTGGTTTGGCTATTATTGGTACCGAACGTCACGAATCGCGAAGAGTTGATCGCCAGTTGCGCGGTCGCGCGGGTCGTCAAGGCGATCCGGGTTCTTCGCAGTTTTATGTTTCATTGGAAGACAACCTGATGCGCTTGTTTATGCCCGAGCGTATTGCCCGCATCATGGACCGATTGGGTTTGAAAGAAGGTGAAGTGATTTCGCACTCCATGGTTACCAGTTCCATTGAACGTGCCCAGAAAAAAGTAGAAGAAAATAACTTTGGTATTCGTAAGCGCTTGCTGGAATATGATAACGTAATGAACTCGCAACGCGAAGTAATTTACAAGCGTAGAAGAAATGCATTGCATGGCGAACGGTTACAATTTGATATTCTTACCATGTTATATGATACCTGCGATGAAATTGTAGGTAGTGGTAAAGCTGGCGCTAACCTGGAAGAGTTTAAATTGAATATTCTCAGCGTACTTGGTTTTGATTTCAACATCACGCAGGACGATTTCACAAAACAAGATCAGGCTATAATTACCGATAAGTTGTACGATCAGGCCTTGCAACATTATGAACACAAAAACAGAGCTGCTGCCGATAGATCTTTCCCGATTGTGTTGGATGTTTATAAAACCCGTGGTGGTACTTTCAAAGATATTCTGGTTCCGTTTACCGATGG
>DPSB01000044.1 GCA_003537495.1 Cytophagales bacterium
CTACAGAGAATTTTAAACCTGAAGCAGTTTCTTTTGTATTGGAACAAGCCATTAACAAACCGGCCACACACACACTCAGCAAAAAGGATTTTTTCATTTGATTTGAATTATAAGTTTTAATCTTGGTTTAGTTGTTGTTGATATTCGGGCAAAATGCGAAGTAGTTTTTGAAGCGTTTCCTCCAGCGAAAGTTTGGATTGGCCACCACTTGCATTGCGATGTCCACCACCTTCAAAATGTTTTCGGGCCAGTTCGTTTACTGAGAAATTACCCAACGACCGAAACGAGAGTTTTATTTCTTCTTTCCGATCGTACATCAGCACCGCCATCTTCACGCCTTTAATGGAAAGTCCATAATTTACCAGCCCTTCGGTATCGCCCGTTTGCGCTCCGAATTTTTTTAGTTCGTCCTGGCTTAAAGTCATATATGCGGTACGATACTCGGGTAGCACTACTAATTTTTCACTCAACACAAATCCCGTAAGGCGCAACCGTTCTAACGAATTGGCATCGTAAACCTTTTGCGCAATATCGTGTGGGTTTGCTCCGCGGCTTACCAACTCCGATGCAATCTCAAACTCGCGGTGGCGGGTATTATTATGTTTAAAACTTCCGGTGTCAGTCATCAACCCGGCATACAGGCAAGTGGCAATGGTAGCATCAATCTGATCTTGCATGCCCAGTTCTTCGATCAACTCAAAAATCAACCCTGCGGTAGAGGCCGAGGCCGGATCCCATTGCTCATACGAAGCAAAACTTTCGGGTTCCAGATGATGATCGATCAGCACTTTGGTGGCCGTTGCTTTGCGGATCATATCGCCAAGGCTATTGATGCGTGCGAGACTGGAAAAATCGAGGCAAAAAATAATTTCGGCTTGCGCGATTAATACAGCAGCTTTTGCTTCTGGCGCAGGATTTTCTTTAGAAAGAGCAACTACCGTTTCGTTGCCGGGCATCCAGGCTAAAAAATCGGGGTAATCGCTGGGCGTGATAACCGAAACGCGATGGCCAAATTTCTTAAGAAATGCAGCCAAACCGAGTGAAGAACCAAGTGCATCGGCATCGGGCTTAAAGTGGGTAACAATTACCACCGCGGCCGGTTTGCTTATCAGCGACTTAAATGCAGGCAGGTTCTTCATCGAAGCGGCAAAAATGGCAATTTTAATCGGGAGTGCATAACCTTAATTATGAATGAAAACCGGTTGGCTCAATACTTCAAAAATCTATTTTAGGGCACCCACTTATCTATTGGTTAAAAAGCTATTTTTGCGCCCAAAATATGTAAGGGAATGCCACTAAGACACGAAGGCACTAAGTTTTAATGGTATTAGTATTCATTAGTGTCCCGGTGCCTTAGTGACAAAATTGAAACAATTTAAAAACCTATAAAATGTCAGGAAACAGAACTTTTACCATGATTAAGCCCGATGCTACAGCAGCGGGAAACACAGGTGCCATTATCAAAATGATTGAAGAGGCCGGCTTTCGCATTGTAGCCATGAAGAAGGCGCAATTGAGTGCCGAACTGGCGGGCAAGTTTTACGAAATTCACAAGGCTCGTCCTTTTTATGGCGAGTTGGTTTCTTATATGAGCAGCGGAGCCATTGTACCGATGATTTTGGAAAAGGAAAACGCAGTTGAAGATTTTCGTAAGTTGATTGGAGCAACCGATCCTAAGAAAGCCGCTCCCGGCACTATCCGCGCCTTGTTTGCAAAATCAATTGATGCCAACGCCATTCATGGTTCAGACTCTGACGAGAATGCAGCCATTGAAGGCAACTTCTTCTTCTCGCAGTTTGAGAGATTTTAGTTACCAGTTTCCGGTTACCCGTTACCGGTAATGGGTAACCGGTTGCTACTAAAACCGGCAACTGGAAACCGGTAACTTCCATAAACCTATTTAATCCTTTCTGGTTATTTCTTCACTACTACTTTTATGAGCTACATCAATCCCTTCTACTCCGAAAAATTTGAATCGCGCCACAACGCACCCGACCAAAAGCAGATTGCAGAAATGCTGAAGGTGGTAAAAGCAAAATCGGTAGATGAAGTGATTGACCAAACAGTGCCGGCCAACATCAGGTTGAAGAAACCTTTGAACTTGCCAGCTGCGCAATCGGAGTTTGAGTTTTTGAACAACTTCAAAAAGACAATCTCTAAAAACAAGATTTACAAATCGTACATCGGTACGGGTTATTACAATTGCATTACACCCGGTGTTATACTGCGCAACATTTTAGAAAATCCAGGCTGGTATACAGCTTATACTCCTTATCAGGCCGAGATTGCACAAGGTCGCATGGAAGCATTGATCAACTATCAAACCATGGTAATTGATCTCACCGGAATGCAGATCGCCAACGCTTCGTTGTTGGATGAAGCCACTGCAGCTGCCGAAGCCATGCACTTGCTGTATGCATCGCGCAAAGCGAATAAGAAAGATGCAAACACATTGTTTGTAGATGAAAATACCTTTCCGCAGGTAATTGATCTATTAAAAACCCGCTCGGAACCAATTGGCGTAAAACTGGAAATAGGCAGTTTGAGTAAACTTGATCTTACTAATCCTGATCTGTTTGCTGTTTATCTGCAAAACCCTGATAACAACGGTGAAGTAAAAGACTACACCAATCTGATTGCTTCTGCCCACGAAAAAGAAGTGTTTGTAGTAATGGGCACCGACTTAATGAGTTTAGTACTGGTGAAATCGCCAGGCGAAATGGGTGCTGATGTAGTGGTTGGAAACTCGCAACGCTTTGGTGTTCCGATGGGTTTTGGTGGCCCGCACGCAGCGTTCTTTGCAACCAAAGATGAATTTAAAAGACAAATCCCCGGAAGGATAATTGGTATTTCCATAGATGCATCGGGTAACCCCGGTTATCGAATGGCATTACAAACCCGCGAGCAACACATTCGCAGGGAGAAGGCTACTTCTAACATTTGTACTGCACAAGTTTTACTTTCGGTAATGGCCAGCATGTATGCCGTGTATCATGGCCCTGAAGGTTTGAAGAAAATCGCTGGAAGAATTCATGGTCTTGCACAAGTATTGGAAAGTGGTCTTACTAAACTGGGTATTAAACAAGTTAATGCAAGCTACTTCGATACGTTGAAGTTGGCTGTGGCCGATAATCAAGCTATCAAACAAAAAGCGGAAGCCGCAGGACTTAACTTTAAGTATTTTAGTGATAACCATATCGGAATCTCGTTAGATGAAACAACTACACTCAAATCTCTTCAGACAATACTGAGTGTTTTTGTAGAAGATA
>DPSB01000405.1 GCA_003537495.1 Cytophagales bacterium
AAAAAGCCGCAGCACGTCTGCTTTCGTAAAGAAACGAACGGTCATTCCGCCCAATTCAAATTCGCCTTCATAGCGTTTAAGGTCGGCTGTACTCACATCAACTTTAATTGGTGTGCGCTTAAATTCAAGCGGTGCTAAGGTAGGTTCAAGCTTTAACGCCACCATGCTAATCTCGCCCACTTCGTTTCCAGAAAACAGAAACTGAGTTGAGTTCTCATTAGTAGTAGTATCCGGTTTACCGTTTTCGATAGCGTAAGAGTTAAACACATCGTAATGATGATGCGCCAACCACAACTTCATCCGCTTAAAGTTGGCAAACAGCGAATCACGATCGTACGTAATGGTAAAATCGCCATAGGCCGGATGCGAATATTTGCCCGTGAACTCTGCCAAAATGTGGGAAGGTTTTGCTCCTTTCACTTTATTGGAAGAACGGGTAGCCGCTGCTTTTTTCTGCTCGGTCACTGCTTTATCGCGTCTTTCTTTTAATTCCTTGTTCCAATCTGTAGGTTTTACTCTTAATATTCTATCGGAAATAATATTACGTACAACCGATGGTACAGCCGAACCATTCTGATTAACCAATACAACAATCCCTACACTGTCGCTCGGATAAAAAGAAGTATTAGCTGAAAAGCCATCAATGTTTCCACCATGCTCTACACGATAATGGCCTTTGTAAGAGGAAAGAAACCAGCCATATCCATAGTTGGATAAGTGTAAATCAGGATTAGTTTTATCTGGCAGACCCGCACCAATTACCATTTGCGAACTCATGGCTTCCGACACATAACTTGCCGGGATAATTTCTTTGCCTTTAAACTTACCACCATTAATCCAGGTGATTACCCAATTAGACATTTCAGTTACACTGCTGTTAATACTTCCGGCAGGAGCCATTCCGGCAATGTGATAGTAATCCATCTTGTCGATGGTCGTTTCATTTTTCAATCCATATCCAATCGCAATGTCAGTTGCTTTTTGCATTTCCGGGATTGAAAGATTACTGCGTTCCATGCCGAGGGGTTTGAAAATTCGCTCACGCACATTTTCTTCCCACGATTTGCCGGTAATTTTTTCTGCCACTACACCTTGTGCCAGAAACATAAAGTTGTTGTAGTACCATCGCTCGCGCACACCGGCAAAAGGCTCCTGATAGGCGATGCGTTGTATCAAACTATCTTTTGAATCGGATGGAAACAGATACCACGAAAAATCGTGGCGCGGTAAGCCCGTGCGGTGACTCATCAGATCGCGAATCTGAATGGTATTGTTCATCTGATCATTAAAGAACTTCAGCTCAGGAATGTATTTGGAAGGTTTGTCTTCAAATGCCAGTTTACTTTCATTTCGCAACTGGCCCAGTACTGCCGATGTAAAAGCCTTGCTACAGCTACCAATGGCAAATAACGTATTGGGCGTTACCGCGATTTTCTTTTCATAATCGCTGTAACCAAAACCTTTTGCATAGATAATTTTATTCTTCTCCACCACCGCTACAGCAAACCCCGGAGCTTTCCAGGTTTCCAATACTTTTTGCAATTCGGCTTCGAGGCCAACCAAGCGTGCATCGGCTGCAGGTTTCTTTTGAGCCATCAATACAATTGACATAGCTGTCAGTATAATAAAGAAGAAACCTGCTCTCATAGTTTTATTTGTTTAGTGTGATTGATTTTCCGTTCATGATAATTTCCAATGGCTCACCATGTTCCAACACGGTATCAACTTTTCCGCCTGCTCCTACTTTAACCTTGATTACCCGGTCGCGGAACTCCAACCGGAATGAGTAGGATTTCCATTGATCGGGTATAAATGGTGTGAAGTGTAATTTACCATCGCGCACACGCATACCACCAAACCCTTTCACCACACTCATCCACGTACCAGCCATAGAAGTAATATGACAACCTTCTTCGGTATCGTTATTATAGTCATCCAGATCTAATCGGGCTGTGCGCAGATAAAACTCGTAGGCTTGTTCTTTATAGCCAATCTTGCTAGCCAGAATTACGTGTACACAAGGTGATAGCGATGATTCATGCACGGTCATCGGTTCGTAGAAATCAAAATTCTTTTTGATAGTAGCCAGATCAAAGTCATCTTCAAAAAGAAAGATGCCCTGCAATACATCGGCTTGTTTTATAAAGCATGAACGCAAGATCCGATCCCATGACCATTTTTGATTTAATGGTCTTTCACTTGCCGGTAAATCTTTCACGTTTATTAACTCCTTATCTAAGAATCCATCTTGCTGCAGAATAACACCACGCTTTTCATCTTTCGGGTAATACATCTTTTCAGTGATGTCTTTCCACTTTGCAGTTTCTTCAGCTTCTTTCAAAGATGTTTTAGAAACAATTTCAGCATAGCGTGCTGCATGATTCTTCTTTACGTAATCAATTGCCTGTTGTGTAAATCGAAGTGTCCATGCGCCCAGATAATTCGTGTACCAATTGTTATTTACGTTGTTCTCATATTCATTGGGGCCGGTTACACCCAGCACTACATACTTACCTTTTTCGCCTGACCAATTAACGCGCTGCGCCCAGAAACGAGAAATACCGATCAGAACTTCCAGCCCGTATTCCGCCAGGTAATTCTTATCGCCTGTGTAGTCGATGTAATCGCGCATGGCATACGCCATTGCACTGGTACGATGAATTTCTTCAAAAGTAATCTCCCACTCGTTGTGGCACTCTTCGCCATTCATGGTAACGAAAGGATAGAAAGCTGCACCATCTTTAAAACCCAACTTCTTAGCATTTTCAATGGCTTTGCCCAAGTGCTTGTATCGATAAACCAATAAGTTGCGGGCTACTTTAGGTTCGGCTGTACTTAAGAAGAACGGTAAGCAATAGGCTTCGGTATCCCAATAGGTACTTCCACCATACTTCTCCCCTGTAAAACCTTTGGGCCCAATGTTAAGTCTTTCGTCCTCACCAGTGTAGGTTTGTGTTAATTGGAAAATATTAAACCGGATTCCCTGCTGGGCAGCAACATCACCATCAATGGTAATATCACACTCTTCCCACTTGTGGGCCCAAACCTTTACATGATCCGTAAACAATTTTTCAAAACCTGAAGAAACAGCTGTTGCTAATTTTGCCTTGGCATTCGCAGCCAGTTTGTCCTTAGCATGATTCTCGGACGACAAAACAACTGCGTACTTATAAACGGTTAATGTACTTCCTTCTTTAATGTCAGTTTCGATTACATTGTCGGCATACTTTTCCCGTTGGTTGGTTGTAACCTTTGCTGTAACATCTTTTCCATCAGCTTGCAACTTAAACTGCATGGCTGTGCAAACATGAAAGTGTGTCTTTTTAGTTTGCGCTGTTACCAACGCCAACCCGGGTGTTGCTTCTTTGTAAACTTCTTCCCAGAATTTTTCATCGTAATTCGAATCTTTGTTCACCACATCGGCATCCACCGGAAGTGTAAGTATAATGGGTGCTGAAAAATTCAGCGCTTTTATTTCATAGCGGATTGCTCCCACCTCGCCATCGGCCATGGAGCAGAAGCGCTTGGAATCGACACTCAACTTTTTACCATCGGGTAATGTAGCTGTAACCGTACGATGCAACAAGCCTTGCTTCATATCCAAAACGCGTGTGAAGTACTCAACTTTGCATTTGGCCAAATCCAGTACCTGATCACCAATCTTCACTTTGATTTCAATCCAGCTTGGAGCATTCAATACTTTAGCGAAGTATTCCGGATATCCGTTCTTCCACCAACCCACGCGAGTTTTATCCGGATAATAAACTCCAGCCACATAACTACCCTGATGCGTTTCTCCTGAGTAATCTTCTTCGAATGTAGCACGCTGCCCCATGCGGCCGTTACCGAGACTAAAAACACTTTCGGAGATTTTATTATAATGAGGATTTAATCCTTCTTCGATGATGTGCCATTCGTGATGTTTGAGGTATTGCTTCATAGCTGAGGGAGTTAGTATTCAGTATTCAGTATTCAGTATTCAGTATTCAGTATTCAGTATTCAGTATTCAGTATTCAAAGTTTATCAAGGTTGCTTAAGTTGAAATCTGCGGTTTGTTTTACAATTATGTTTGCCTTTCCCAGTTGCTCTGGTGAACCAACACCTACGCATTTCATACCGGCTGCGAGGGCGGCTTCTACACCAGCCTCTGCATCTTCAAAAACCACACACTTATCGGCCGAAACACCGAGACGTTTTGCTGCCAGTAAAAATATTTCAGGATCGGGTTTGGTGTGGGTGATCATCGTGCCATCCACCATTGTATCAAACAAATTAGCTACGCCCAGTAACTCAATAACACGCGGTGCATTTTTACTGCTGGATGCCAACGCTACTTTCAGATTTTTCTTCCGGCAATCAACCAGCATTTCTCTTACGCCCGGAAATATTTCTTCCGGACGTACAGATTCAATGTATTCGATAAACCATTTATTTTTTTTATCAGCCAAAGCTTCCTTTTCGGAATCAGACAATTGAATATTACCCAACGACAGTACTATTTCGAGTGAGCGCATACGGCTTACTCCTTTCAACAACTCATTGTGAGCCGGAGTAAGTGTAATCCCAAACTCGCTTGCCAATCGCTTCCATGCGATGTAGTGATAATGCGCAGTGTCTACAATAACACCATCCAAATCAAAACAACTGCCTTAATCATTAACCTTAAATGCTAAACATGCCCGCGGGCAATAATATTATTGGTTTCTTCTAATGACTTAAATACTTCGAACGTTTTGCCTTGAGTACGCAAGGCTCCTAATGCATTGGCATATTGTGCCGCGCCAATGTAATCGCCCGGACTTTGCACCAGGCCATAGGAAAGACCACCGGCAAACGAATCGCCACAGCCTGTGGTATCAATCACCTTATCTACTTTTATAGAAGGAACTAATTCTTCGACTACTTTACCCCGCTTTTTAAAGTAAGTAAGACAACCGCGCGAATCGAGGGTTACATACACACACTTTACTCCAAGCGAAAGACAATGTTCTGCAAACGTCCGGATTTCTGCACGATCTAATTCTTCAGCATTAAAATCCTGACTCTCGTATTCTTTCTTGAACCAACTTGCATGTGCTTCTTCAAGGTTCATCTTCAGCACATCAATAAACGGAAGCCATTGATCGCGATCAATCCAAAATTTCCGTTGACGTTCGCCATTAACCAGGCAAGCTGTAGTTGGGCCATGGGCATCAAAGATTATTTTACCCTTACTCTTCTTCTTGAGATACTTAAGGGTATCGAGCGAAATTTCATAATCGCTGATGGGAATAAACACAAAGGCATCGCAATCCAACAAGTTGGTCATATCAGCAGGAACAATCGGATCCATAAAACCTGTTTGGCGTTCTAACCGGTTATTCTGATCCACGAATCGTAAACTAATAATATCGCCCTGATCGTTGGCAGTGGTAATGTGCTTCAGATTGATGCCTTTGTATCCTTTAAACACTTCTTCCACGTTGTCGTGATCTACGGCACGCACGTGGCACACAGGAATGATTTCGAGTTGATCGCCAGCCAACACTGATAAAGCAACTACCGGGTGCGTAACACAACCCCATTTCTGAATCAGATCACCCGTGTGGGTTACAATATGATCGCGGGGTATTGGGCCAATTACTGCAATGCGTTTCATATCTCAGGTAGATTTAAAGTTAGTTCAGCTCAGTTAACCAGAAATGCCGCTCCATAAACTCCGGCACTGTCACCCAACTTAGGTTTAAGAATCGGAGTCTCCAACCGTTTATTATTAAAAATGTGTTGACGTAACGAATTTAATCCTTCCGTATAAATCGAGTCGATGTTACCCACGCCCCCGCCAATTACCACCACATCCGGATCGAGAATATTGAGCACCACACTTAACGCAACGCCAAAGAAGTGATGCAGGCGTTCCATTGTTTGAATTGCAAATGGATCGGTTCCGGATTTGTAGCCATCGTAAACTTCTTTCAGGTTTTTCGAAGTTCCGCTAATGCTTGCATAATATTTTTCCAATGCCGGACCGGCCAACACTTTTTCCACACATCCACTTTTACCACAATAACACGGTCCACCCGAAGTATCGAGAAAGTTATGTCCCCACTCGCCACCAATGCCGTGTAATCCATTTATCACTTTGCCATCAACTACTACGCCACCACCTACACCTGTGCCGAGAATAACTCCAAATACAACTTTTGCGTGCGGATATTTTTCATGCGCAATACCCATGTTGGCTTCGGCTAATGCAAAACAATTAGCATCGTTGGCCATGGATAATTCCATACCCAACAATTTCTCCAGATCGGCTTTAATAGGTTTACCATTCAGGCTGGTAGAATTACTATTCTTCATTAAGCCTGTTGCCGGATCGATGGTTCCGGGTGTGGCTATACCCAAACGGCTGGGTTTATAACCCTGCGCAGCCACCATCATATCAACTACTTTTTTGATTTGACCTAAAACGTGTTCGTACCCTTTATGGCCTTCAGTTGGCACGCGGTCGCGAAACAGAACCTGGCTATCGGTTGATGATTTAAGAACAGCACCCTCTACTTTAGTACCACCCAGATC
>DPSB01000152.1 GCA_003537495.1 Cytophagales bacterium
ATCTAAAACCAACACCGTGGTAGTTTACAATCTGCACCCGCGGGTCGTCTTTTAAATATTTACGCAATTTGGAGATAAACACATCCATCGAGCGACCTAGAAAATAATCATCGTTGCCCCAAACGGCATTTAGAATTTCTTCGCGCTTCAATACGCGGTCTTTATTCTGGCAAAGCAGTTTTAACACTTCGGCTTCCTTTTGTGTAAGTGTTTTTTCGCCCTGGCTGTGTTGTAGGATAAAATTGGTGCAATCAAATTGAAAATCGCCTAAGGCAAAATTAGCAGGTTGTGTGGTGGTAATACTTCTGCGCAAAAACACTTCTATGCGAAGACAAAGTTCTTCCATGCTAAAAGGTTTTACGATGTAATCGTCACCACCTTTTTTGAAGCCTTCAATTTTATCTTCCTGCATGGATTTGGCCGTAACAAAAAGAATTGGCACACTCAGATTCTTTTCGCGGATTTGTTGTGCCAACGTAAAGCCATCTTTTTTGGGCATCATTACATCCAATATGCAGAGATCGAAGTGTTTTTGATTAAAGAGATTCAACCCTTCTTCGCCATTGCTGCATAATGTTACCTGGTAACCCCGCTGCTCCAGGTTGTCCTTAATTACAAAACCGAGATTTGGGTCGTCTTCTGTTAAAAGAATTTTTACTGGCATAATGTCAAACAAGTGGTAATACGATAGAAAAGCAACTTCCGTTGCCTGGTTCACTACTTACCGAAATTTTTCCTTTATGTGCCTCTACAATTAGTTTTACATAGCTCAAGCCCAAGCCAAAACCCTTTACATCGTGCAGGTTGCCGGTGGGTACGCGGTAAAACCGGAAAAAAATCTTGCGTTGATCTTCAGGTTTGATACCAATGCCATTATCCTGTATGTCGATTTGAATACTGCCATTTATATTCTGGCTGCGAATTGAAATTTCAGGAGAATTGGTGTTGTATTTAATCGCGTTATCCAACAGGTTAAAAAATACGTTGGTGAGGTGTAGTTTGTCGGCTGGTAGTTGCGAACGGGTGGCTTGTAAATCGAGCGATATGGTTGATTTGGAATTTATAACATTCGTATTCACAGCATCCTGAATCAACTCGTGCACATCAACTGTTTCTCTTTTAAGGCCAATATCTTCTTTCTCTAATCTTGCCATTTGCAGCACCCGCTCAACCTGCTGCTTTAGGCGCTGATTTTCGTTTTCGATAATCGTAGCATAATTGAGTAGGCGTTCGGGCGCCTTTACTATGTTGGGATCTTTTAATACTGCCGTAGAGATCGCAATTGTGGAAAGCGGAGTTTTAAACTCGTGTGTCATGTTGTTGATAAAGTCTTTTTGAATTTCAGACAAGCGCCTTTGTTTCAAAATCACAAACAACGTGTACACAAAAAAGAAAATCACAATCAGCAACACAGCTGATGAAAATCCCCAGATACCCATCTGGCTAATCAGGTTTGCTTCTACTAACGGAAAGCGAACACCAAAATAATAACCATCATTTCGCCAGGTGGGTAATTCAGAAAAGCTGGCTGGTAAAACTTTTTTTGGTGATACATAATTGCCACCGGCCATACACTTGGTGGCACAATCGTAAACACCGTATTCAAAATCGGCCGTTACATGTCTTTTTTCAAATTCAGTAACCAACAAAAACTCAAGCAGGTTATTATCAATAGGGCCGTTTACCAGTACAGTAAAATAGTTGGTGGAAATCTGGTTAACGAGCGTATTGGCTGGCGATGGCGTTTTATTGATCTCGAGAATTTTATTGGCCACGTTGCTCAGAGCCGCGGTTACATCCTGATTAAATTGATTTTCCCGGAGATCGTACGCTTTGCGCACCCAATATAGTTGCGTGGCCACAATCCCCACTATGCTTACAGCGGCTAAAACAATTACAATTCGCAGGGTTAATCGGCTCACCTAACAAAGGTATGCAGTATTTAACAGCCGGGCATACATTAACAAGTCCTTAACACTATATTAGGTACCCGTTAACACGCGGCCTGCTTTTTGTGCCCGAAGTTTGTATGGTTTACAGAAACCCAGTAAGTTTAACCTAAAATTTGAATACTATGAAAAATTGGATGTTCGTAGCGGCTCTTGTGTTCTGTGCGGCAGCAGTATATGCGCAGCAGGTTCCACAGCCAACCACCTTAAACAAGAATGAAGTTAAAACCGATGTAGCAGTTTTTGGCTGGGATAATACCACCCACGATTTTGGCAAGATAAAGCAAGGCACTCCGGTTACACACGAGTTTAAATTTACCAACACAGGCAAAGTGCCTTTGGTAATTACCAATGTGCAGGCTTCTTGCGGATGTACAACTCCCGCCTGGACGAAAGAACCGGTAATGCCCGGAGGTCAGGGTTTTATTAAAGCGACTTACAATGCAGCTTCGGCTGGTGCTTTTAGTAAAACAGTTACGGTAACAGCAAACATTGAAACCGGTTTCCTACAGCTTACCATTAAAGGCGAAGTGCTGGCGACTGAAGTGGGTAAATAATTTCCGAATAGATCAAAAAGAAGGTCAGGCGAAAGTCTGACCTTTTTTGTTTAGAATTTTATCTTTAACAATGCGTTTTTGTCTTCTCTGTTTCCTGTTGCTTATTAATCTTAATCTTTTAGCCCAAGGAAATATTAAGACAAATGAAAGCAAATCAAAATTCTTTGTTTTAGCTGGAATTGCCAGATCAGTCTTTGATGTTGATATACCAGCATCAAAATTTGCAACTCCAGAATTTCGATTGGGTGCTGGGCTTTCTCGAACAATTGGAAAATTTGAGATCAAACCATCTGTATTAATAGGTTTAAAAGCAACGCGACCTACATATAGAGTTGGGCAAGTTTATACTCAACCAGGTGTACCGCTATTAATGTTGGATGATGCAGCAAGTGGTAGAAATCATTTTGTTATTGATGTTCCTCTTGTGATACAATACAACCTTAGGAATCCCATGATAGGATTTAGATTGGGTTTTGATGTACGGTTCTGGACTCCTAATAACAAAAACGTTGATATACTTACTGCAAAACAAGAAATTGGTTTGCATGGCGGAGGATGCATAAATCTAAAAGGCTTTGGTGTTGGCTTAGATTTTTATTATGGTTTTACTAAAATTCATGGTGGTAGTATAAACTATAATAGAGATCACTATATTTTCCGGGTGGTGAACGCCTATACTCAGATTACTTTTGAATTTCCGCTATAGCGCAGAGTTCATGGAAACCGATGATTAATATCCTTTCTTCGAAGTTATCTTAATCACACCCAGCCTTCCTTTTGCGCCATAAGGTTGTAACTGCACGGAATCTTTGATTACTTCTATAGATTGAATGCTGCCAGGATCGATAGCTGATATGTCATCCACGATTTTACCATCTAACAAATAAAGTGGCTGATCAGATAGACCATTTTTAGTTGTTACAACCACTACACCAAACTGCCCTTCATCGCCATATAAGTCAATAGCTTCTTTATCTCTTAATACTTTTATTGTTTCGATCTTTGATGGATCTAGATTTTGTAATGCATTAGTGGAATCCGAGCGCAAATACTTTATTCCATCTATTACCACTATTGGTTGCTTTGGTTTTTCACTTTTAGCTGCTGGCTCTTGCGCGTAACAGATACAGGCCATTAGTGTTAATACGAATGCGAATAGTGTTTTCATGGTTATGCGTTTTGTTTAAAGATACTAATCCCGATGATACATATCAATGATATGCTGACTGATAATACGATAGATTTCGGCCAATCGCTCATCCTCACCTAAAAACTGTAAATGGTTATCTAGAATTTCAAGGTCGCCCCGTCTGGCCGGCCCGGTTTGTGCCAACTGCGGCCCGATAGCCATGCTTTTGGTTACCATTTCGGTAATGAGTGGTTTTAGCCAATTATAATCAAGCGAGTTTTGTTGCATTACCTGTTGCGCAAGTGTAAGCATGTGGTTGGTAAAGTTGGAAGCAAACACTGCGGCCACATGCAAGGCCTTGCGTTCTTCTGAGGTAATCTTACGCACTTGTTTGCTTAAACTTTTTGCCAACAGCATTACCGCACCAGCGGCTTCATCGGTTAATGTTTCTACAAATAGTGGAATGGTGGAGAAATCAACCTTGCGTTCTTTGCTGAAAGTTTGCAACGCATACAAAACACCTACATGCGGTGTGGCTGCATATTGCAACTCAGTTATCGGTATACTTCCTGATGTATGAATCAAAATAGCATCATCGGGTAATATGATTTCGCGGGCAACTTGTGCAATGGCTTCATCGCGCACTGCCACAATAAAAATAGAAGAAGTACTGGTTGAAAAATCGAGGGTGGCTTTTACTTCGGCCTGGTACAAACGTTCTGTAAGGGCTTCGGCATGTTGCGGGTTAGGACTATAAACCTCTTTCACCACAAACCCCGCGTTATCCAAAGCCGGGGCCAAATGCCAGGCTAAGTTGCCCGAACCAATAAACGATAAGAAAACCTGAGCTGCCATTTAACTATATGATTATACACTTAACTAAACCAACAGAACTAAAAATTTCTACTGTCTGAATTCCTTCCTGATTTATTTGATTCTTATGATTTTTTGATCGCAGTTCTTTTCAGGCGACTATTCGTCATTTGTAACTTTTTTGTTCTATTGCTACCATTAAAAATAAATAAAACCATGATATTAATCAGTTCGGCATGTAAAATCGCATGCTACCTTTCGGTCCAATAAAGTCAATAGAAAGATTTATGAATACGAATTATACAACCGCTGCAGAAGCCATAAAACTTATCCAATCGGGCGACCGTGTATTTATCCACGGAAGTGCGGCTACACCACAACTATTGCTGAAAGCATTGGCTGAAAATTCGGAGCACCTGCGCCAGGTGGAGTTAACCGCTGTAAGCACACTCGGCCAATTGGATATAGCCAAACCTGAATTTAAAGACCGATTTTATTTCAATTCGCTTTTTGTTTCGGAGAATATTCGTGCCTGTGTGAATGGCGATAATGGCGAATACATTCCGATTTTCTTAAGTGAGATTTCGCGCCTGTTCGAGAAAGGAATTTTAACGATTGACGTGGCCTTGATTCACGTTTCGCCACCCGATAAACATGGGTTTTGTTCGTTGGGCACTTCCGTGGATGTAGCAAAATCGGCTGTAAAGCATGCTAAAAAAATTATTGCGCAGGTAAATCCCAATATGCCGCGCACGCATGGCGATGGATTTATTCACGTAAGTAAACTGGATGCCATGGTGGAGGCACACGATACATTACCACAAGTAAACTATGGTGCCCGCATTTCTGAATCAGATCGGATTATAGGCCAGAAAGTAGCCGAGTTGGTGGAAGATCGTAGCACGTTGCAAATGGGTATTGGGGCAATTCCCGATGCGGTGTTGCAATCGCTGGGGCATTGCAAAGATTTAGGGGTGCATACCGAAATGTTTTCGGATGGTGTAATTGATCTCGTAAAGCAAGGTGTGATTACCAATGCATACAAGAAAAAACATCGGGGTAAAGTGGTTTCCGCTTTCGCGATTGGTACCGATAAGTTGTATCATTTTATTGACGATAACCCCGGCTTTGGTTTTCTGGAAGCGGATTATGTAAATGATACGCGCGTAATCCGGGCTAACCCAAAAGTAGTTGCGATTAATAGCGCGATTGAAATTGATTTAACGGGTCA
>DPSB01000629.1 GCA_003537495.1 Cytophagales bacterium
CTGTTGCAATGGATAAGCTGCCATTAGAGAAGCGTGAAATTATTTTGCTTAGTAAGTATGAAGAAATGAAGTACAATGAAATAGGCGAAGTGTTGGGATGTTCGGAAGGAGCTGTAAAAGTTAAAGTATTCAGGGCCTTGCAGGAATTAAAGGCGATTTACAAACAATTGGAACGAATAAATTAGGGAGTATGGAAAACAAAGCAATAGCGGATTTGATAGCAAAGTATAATGAAGGTTTGGCCGATCCTTCAGAAGTACAGTTGCTGGAACAACTGATTGAAGCAGGCAAAGTGCACCTTACCCAGCTTACCGATTTGAACCACCTGCACAATCAGGCAGTACAGTTAGAGAGTGCGCAGCCCGATTTATCAGTCGATGATCGGTTTTACCAGATGCTTGCCGCGGAAAAGCAAACACATAAATCGGCACCAGTAATTCCCTTGTATCAGCGCATGGCAATAGCAGCCGGGTTGTTGGTTTGTGGATTTATGATTGGGTATTTACTGCAAAGTGATTCGGGCGAAAAGGAGGTAACTCAATTAACCGAACAGGTAAGCGAACTAAAGGAGATGATGATGCTTTCACTACTTGAAAAAGAATCGGCCACGCAGCGATTAAAGGCAGTAAGCCTTACCAGCGAAATGGATCAGGTAAGCGATAAGGTAACTGATGCATTGTTTACTACACTTAATAGCGATGAAAATGTAAACGTTCGCTTAGCTGCACTTGATGCCCTTAAGCCATTTGTAAAAAGTAGCAAAGTGCGCAGCGGTTTAATTGCCTCTATTTCAAAACAGGAATCGCCCTTAGTGCAGGTAGCTTTAGCCGATCTGATGGTTAACATCCAGGAGAAAAAATCAGTGGAAGCATTAAAGCAATTGCTGGAGAAGGAGAATACTCCCAAAGAAGTGAAGTCAAAAATTTCGGAAAGCATTGAAGTGTTGATTTAACGAAAACAAGTATGCGATTAATAATAACAATAGGAATAGTGCTGGCTGCCAGTGTGGCGATGAGTCAGACCTTTAGCGAGAAAATTACACGCGAGTATATATTCGAAAAAAAATCGAATGAGAATGCCATACTGATAGCCAATATCAACGGTGGTATTTCAGTGGTTGGTTATGATGGTGATAAAATTCAGGTTGAAGTAACCCGCACCATTAAAGGTAAAACAGCGGAACGGCTGGAGGCGGGAAAGATAATCACGTTAGGTGTAATTGATCTGGCCGATACTCTGGTGTTTTATACTGAAGGTTTGTGCAGCAAGTTCGGCCGTAAACAAAATCATAAAAACAATTGGGGCCATACAAAAGGCTGGGGCTACGATTGGAATGGGCGCGACCCAGACGATTGCAGCGATAAGGTTGAATATACTTTGGATTATGTAGTGCGGGTACCCCGAAACACAAATGTTATCGTAAGTACGGTAAACCAGGGAAACATTAAGATTGATAATGTGGCCGGTGGTATTGTGTCGAACAATGTAAATGGCGCAATAGCATTAAATGGAATTTCGCGCGAAGCAGTAGCACATACGATTAATGGTAATGTGGACATTACGTATGCAAAGAATCCGCAAAGCCCATGTCGCTTTTATACATTAAATGGCGATATCAATGCTTGGTTTCAAAAAGGGTTGCAGGCTGAATTGAGTTTTGAAAGTTTCAACGGACAATTTTTTACAAATGTGGCAAGTCTTCAGTCAATGCCGGTAGTGGTAAGAAAAGAAGATTCAAAAGAAGGTTTGAAATTTAAAATAAAAGGCAACCAGTTTAAGATCGGAGCCGGAGGTGTGCAATTGAATTTCGAAACCTTCAATGGAAATGTGTACTTAAAAGAAAAAAGTTAATAACGATTTAAAGAGCAGAGCAATGAAAAAGCAAATTTTGATAATAGTTATACTGTGGATTGTTGGTATTGGTGCATTTGCCCAAGAGGCTGGAGAATTTCCTGTTCCGCTTAGCGATCCTGCCAAGCGCGGCAAATTGAAAGCGCATTTGAATTACGGATCCATAACGGTGCGCGGCACAGCGCGGAAAGATGTACTCGTGAAGTACTCTAGTAAAGAGGAGAGTGATCGCAAACCAAAAGAAACTTCAGATGGATTAAAGCGAATCAGTAGCGGATCGCTTAATCTTGAGGTATCCGAAAACAGCAACGAGGTAAAAGTGCAATCAGGATCGTGGGGAACAAAAATGAATCTGGAGATCGAGGTGCCCGTTGGTTTTGATTTGAAAGTGAGTTCGTACAATGATGGCGATATTAATATCTCCAATATTCAGGGTGAGGTAGAAATTACAACCTACAATGGCGAAATCATAGCCGAAAGTATTTCAGGTTCAGTAGTAGCAACAACTTATAATGGAGACGTTAGGGTAACCTTCGATAAAGTTTCTTCTGTACCAATGTCTTATTCAACCTACAATGGTGACATTGATATTACTTTCCCGGCCACGGTTAAAGCAACCTTAAAAATGAAAACCCAACGTGGTGAAATTTTGAGTGGTTTTGATATGACGGTATCAAAGAATGAACCTGTTCAGAAAAAGGATTCTGGCACCGGAAGCTTTAAAATTATCCTGGATGAATGGGTGAAAGCAGATATTGGAGGCGGTGGCCCTGAGATTTCGATGCGAAATTATAATGGCGACATTAAAATCAGGAAAAAGGGATAGCTAGTTTTAACGCTATCATAAAAAAATGCCTTAGTGATTCAGGAAGAAATCGCTAAGGCATTTTTTCTTTAGAAATTAGTTGCCAAAGAAGCCAACTCCGCGCGACATTAATCCGGCTAACATTGGAATGATGAATAGAAGTAACAGCTCTAGTCTCATCATCATAAAAACTGATTTTGGAATGCTAACAAGTTCATCCGGGTTTCCTTTACGATTCTTGATAAAAAAGATAGTCGGATAAATGGATAGCAGACCAATTAATATAAAGAGCATTAGCTTGGTATGAAATATCCAGTTTTTACTATAGAACATTGCGGGCTTACCAAATTCACCCAGCCAAAGTGTAAGGCCAGCACTCAATAAAGTAACAGCTGCTAATCCATAAACGGCATCAATCCGTGCAATTTTGGCAATCGCGCTTCGTGTCAATTGTTTTTGCAACAGCATGTGTTCGGATACCAACGAACCTACAATAGCAAAAATGCTGATGAAATGAAGATAACGTAGAAATAATTCGGTTGTCATGATCTTTTGTTAAGGTAAAATATAATAACCGTATGTTGGGAAGTGATCTGAACCACCTACACCTCTATCTACAGTAAATTTCTGAAGTTTAAATTCTTCACTAAAAAACTGGTGATCGATCCGCAAAAAATATGGTTTTTGATTTAATGTAAAACCAAAACCATTTCCTCGTTTTTCAAACGAATTAGTTAATTCGCTTCTCATGCTTGAGTAAACATAACTGAATGGCGTTTCATTAAAGTCGCCACACACCAGATACGGATAAGGCGAATTTTTCATATGATTCAGTAAAACGTGTAATTGTTTACTTCGTTTTATCGAGCCAGATTTAAGTTGATTGTATATGTAATTTATTTTTCCAAAAATACCTGCAGGCCTTGCCTTTAGATTCATTGAGGATAAGTGAACGTTATAGACTCTGATAATAGTGTTATTGATTTTTAGGTCTGCAAAAATTCCTGCATTAATGGTTCTTTGATCTTGCCATATTATTCCTGAATTAACAATTTGATATTTTGAAAAAATTGCCATACCAGGTTTTCGATGGACATCTGTGTAAGCTTTAAATAGAAAACTTTCGTAACCCAAATTGTTTAGTTTCTCCTCTACATTAAATTCTTGTTGAGCAGTATTAGTATTAAATTCCTGAAAGCACTTTATAGCGGATGTATCTTTTAGAATCCAATTAATGATCTCTGTAGAAAATTCTCCGCGTATATGGCGTTTGCGTAGTAGGTTAGCATTATAGCTTGTTACCCTTGTAGTACCAGTTGTATTTTTAGAAAGATTGATTTGAAAGGATTGTAAGAGGCAGGGTATACCCAATATGAACAAGAACAACCAGATAATTACAGATTGTTTTTTTTGAATAAAGGCATGGATAAAAAGAGCAACATTGGCAATGATTAAAATGGGAAAGCTATAACTTAAAAATGTGGCTGGCCAGAAGATGTGCGGTGGAATTCGTAAGCTTATATAACTAATAAGAGTGAGAATAATCATGGAGGCAATAAATACTTTTGATGAAGTAAGTTGCCCAGGCAATAATTTAAATTCAGAGGATTTCGATTCCAGTGCCGCTAACCGCTGCAACAATGGCGGATGCGAGTAATGAAAGAACACATACCAGGGATGTGGATAGAGATTACTCAGTGTATCAACCGAAAGTTTTTTTAAGGCATTGGCTAGTGCAGTACCATTAAAAGTTTCGCGGGCATAGGCATCGGCTTCAAATTCGTTTTTGCGACTGAGCAGACTCATGAACAAACCGGTGATGCCAGAAATGCGGGAGAACAGGATGCCAAAGGCTA
>DPSB01000370.1:0-2934 GCA_003537495.1 Cytophagales bacterium
CATTAGTTTTATTAATGGCCTGCGGTGCATCTGAAAAGAAAGCCGATGAAAATCTGATTATAAACGATCAGGCTAAAGCAAGACTTGATTCAACTTTAAATACGCTGGTTAGCTCGGGCCGCATTGCCGGAGTTTCTGCTTTAATATTCGAGAAGAACAAAGAAGTTTATTTCAATGCTGTTGGCTATGCCGATCGCGAAGCCAACAAAGCCATGGATCGTAATACACGTGTGCGTATTTATTCCATGACCAAACCTGTTACCGGTGTTGCGTTGATGAAATTATACGAACAAGGTTTGTTTCAGTTGGATGATCCTATTTCAAAGTATGCGCCTGAGTTTTCCGACATGAAAGTTGTATCCGGAGCTGATGCCAACGGCAACCCGGTGTTGGTGGCAGCCAACAGACCCATAACCATTCGCGATTTAACAAGGCACACGGCAGGTTTTGCTAATGCCAACCATCCTGTTATCGGTAAACTTGTAAGCGAAGCGAATGTGATGAATCCCAACAACACACTGGCGCAGATGGCTACGAAGCTTGCTGCATTGGCACTTGCCTTTCATCCGGGCGAAGAATGGAGTTATGGCATTTGTGTGGATGTGCAGGCTTATCTCGTTGAACGCATTTCTGGAAAACCATTCGATCAGTTTGTAAAAGAAAATATTACCGGCCCACTTGCCATGAACTCAACCAAATATGTTCCGGAAGACATGAGCTTGTTGGCTGCCATGTATACCCGCCAGGAAGATGGCTCACTCAATCGTATTGCAGATTCATTGGCCAATAGTTTTAATGGAAAAGAATGGCCACTAAAACCCGGTGGCTACGGACTAACCAGCAACATAGACGACTACATGCGCTTTGCGCGAATGCTGGTGAACGAAGGTACATTGGATAGCACCACCATCTTAAAACCAGAAACTGTAAAGCTAATGGCTACCAATCATCTGGCCGATAGCGTAACAGAGCGTATGTGGTTACCCAGCAAAGGCCAGGTTGGTTTTGGAATTGACTTTGCTGTGCGCGTAAAACCACCCGTTGATGAAAAAGAGCATGCTGGTATAGTAGGAGAATTTTTCTGGGATGGTGCCGCGAGTACTTTGTTTTGGGTTGATCCACAAAACGAACTAACAGCGGTATTGTTTGTTCAGATTTTTCCTTTTGATAACAGCGTGCACAATGCGTTTAGACGAGCCGTGTATGGACCGTTTAAGAGAACTGCAAATAACTGATTAATTTGCTCATGTTAAGGTTGATCGTAATAGTCATTTCAATTGCCTGCCTGAAGTGTTCTATCGCTTCTGGACAGCAAATTTTGCGTGGAAAGATTATTGAGTTCGGAAACAGTGAATACATACCTTATGCTAATATTAGCCTAACACAAAATGAAGGAACTGCTTCTGATATTTCTGGAAATTTCTTGTTACCTATCAGGCTCGAGTTAGCAAAAGGTAAACTTGTAATTTCGAGTATTGGTTACGAAACCAAAAGTTTATCGTTGGATAGTCTTTTAGCCAAGGGTGAGGTTGTTCATCAGATCTTTCTTAAACCCGTATCCTTTCTTTTGCAAGAGGTAGCCGTTCAAGAAAAAAAATTAACTCCAGTTGATATAGTTAAAGAAGCACTAATAGCCATAACTAAGAACTACCTGCAAGACCCATTCAATATGGAGTTCTACTCGCGCGTTACTACGGGGCCACTTGATAAACCTGAATACCTGAGCGAGACAATTGTTAAGACTTATCGTTCTGGATATAGAGAAAATGCACAAAATTTTTCACGCATTTCTCACAAACGGATTACAGGAATAAATCCACTTCCGCTTTATGACAAGAAGCGAAAACTTGAATACTTCGCCTATGAAAACTTACCTGGATTTGATGTCTTTCTGGTTGATCTGATTGGCGGAACCAAACTACAAGGTAGCATATTCAATCCAGATTATTTCAAACGACTTGAGTTCAGGCATTTGGAGAATACCAGATTTGAGAATGACACTGTAACCGTAATTGAATACGATGTTAATGGATTTAAGCCAGACAACGAAAGAAGCTTCCGCGGAAAGCTTTATATATCGACCCGCACCTTAGCAATACTACGACATGAGCGAAGGATAGGAAGAAGTTTATTTGATGTAATTTATAAGCCAATTGATGGTTATTATTTCCCCTACTTTATAAAATCTATCTATAAAGCCTCTCAGGATGCTACCTCTATCGAGATAACTCATGAGGCCTACATCACAAAAATTATTACTCAAAACCCTGAAGCATTCAGTACACACTTTGATCAGAAGAACTGGCACCTAAATGACGTTCCATTTAATAAGGCCTTCTGGGATACAAACTATCCTTTGAAGGATTAGTAAGAAGCAACACGTGGTTCATAATTGTTTAAAAAAACAAGCCAGACTTTATTCACCAGCCAACTCAAGTACAATCGCCCATTCTTCATCTGTTACGCGGCCCACACTTAATCTGCTCAGCCGAATAATATCCATGTTCTTTAAACGCTTCTCGGCTTTTAGTTGAGCCAGCGTTACAGGGTTTTTAAGTTTGCGCACCGGCTTAATATCAACTACCACCCATGCTGTTTCGTTTGTGGTGGGATCCTGATAAGCTTCTTTCACAATTTTTACAATTCCCACTATCTCCAGCCCTTCATTACTGTGGTAAAGGAAAAGTTCATCACCTTTCTTCATACTCTTCAGATTGTTTCGCGCTGCATAGTTGCGCACACCATCCCAAAAGGTTTGTTTGTCCGTTACCAATTGATCCCAACTGTATTTAAAAGGTTCTGATTTTATGAGCCAGTATGCCATTAAAGAGTTGAAAATTATCTTGAATTAGACTTTACGTTATTTCTCACACAACCCACCCTTCGCAATCCACAGCTTTTGAAACTCCAATTGCAATAACCCTTCGCGCACGG
>DPSB01000370.1:3033-3334 GCA_003537495.1 Cytophagales bacterium
CATCCCAAAAGGTTTGTTTGTCTTTCACTAACTGATCCCAACTGTATTTAAAGGGTTCTGATTTGATGAGCCAATGGGGCATGTTGATTTGTTTGTGTAAAAATGAAAAAGTCATTTGTTTAGCGCAAGATCAGCTAAAACTTTGGATTGGTAAGTGTTTTTCCATTATCAACACTGTGGATTAGTCGAATCAATATCGCGATTGATATAAAATCCAACCTGATTTATCGAATTGAAAGCTTGATGACTAAACGTTGGACTTCTTTTTGAATCTAACCACAAAAAACAAAATTTAATATTA
>DPSB01000370.1:3571-4198 GCA_003537495.1 Cytophagales bacterium
AAAACAAAATTTAATATTATGAAAAAAAGCATGTTGTTAGTGGCAGGGATAATGGCCAGTGCTATTGTTTTTGCACAAGGGAATGAGGGTGACCGGAAAGGCCATAGCCCACGCGAATCTATGAAAGAAATTTTGATGCTAAATGATGAGCAGCACTCAACCATTCAGAACATCAATAAAAAGTATGCGGATGATTTTTCAACTTTGAGGCGTGATTCAACTCAATCGCGTTTAGAAAAACGCGAAGAGATGAAAACACTTCGCGATAAGCGCGAGAAGGAAATTAATGCCGTGCTTACACCCGAACAAAATGCAAAGTGGAAAGCACACAAAGAAGCGCGAATGAAACAAGCTAGTGAAAGACGCGATGCCAAAATGAAAGCCGAACTTTCTTTAACCGATGAACAGGCCAACAAACTAAAGGCTGCCAAAAAAGAGCATGCCGACAAAGTTGCCAAACTAAAGGTTGAGCACGATGCAAAAGTAAAAACCATCCTTACTGATGAGCAGTATAAAAAACTGAAAGCAAAAAAGCTGAACGGTAAAAGAGTTGGTGATTACAAAAAGGGGAGGAGAAGGTAAAAAATGATCTGTAGAGAAAGTCTAAAAATAAAAAACACCAACAGT
>DPSB01000065.1 GCA_003537495.1 Cytophagales bacterium
ACTCCTGCCAGAGGTAATTTTGTTGTAGAAATGGAAGTTACTTTGTGTATTCAAAAAAATCATACCCAAATGCGCCTACTTGTTATTGCCTTATTAATTCCCGTTGCCGGGATATATGCTCAAAAGATTGATGAGAAGAAAATCAAAACCCATATAACGGTGCTTGCCGCTGATGATATGGAGGGTCGGTTTTCAGGTTCGGAGGGTGAGCGTAAAGCTATTGCCTACATCGAAAAAGAATTTAAAGCCCTGAAGCTTACGCCTAAAGGCGAGCAGAACTTTCAACAGGCATTTCCATTTAAAGCCGGTGTACATGGCTCAGGCGAAGAAGGTAAAGCGCACAATGCCATTGCCTATCTGGATAACAACGCGGATAAAACAATTATTATCGGAGCGCATTACGATCACCTGGGCTTTGGCGAAAACGGAAGTTCATTAGATGCCAATCCGAAAGGAAAAATACATAACGGTGCTGATGACAATGCTTCTGGTGTGGCCGGTGTGTTGGAACTGGCGCGTTACTTTTCGCAAAACAAAGTAAAAGAGAAAAGTAATTTTCTGTTCATCTGTTTTAGTGGCGAAGAACTGGGCCTTTATGGATCGAAATACTTTACGGAGCATCCTACCATCGATATAACTAAAGTGAGTTACATGATTAACATGGATATGATTGGCCGTTTGCCGGATAACAAAACAATCTCCGTTAGCGGCACCGGAACCAGCCCCGTATGGGAACCGCTTTTAAAAAATGTTTCCACTTCGCTAACAATTAAGACAGACTCATCGGGTGTGGGGCCTTCCGATCATGCTTCATTTTATCTGAAGAATATTCCGGCTTTGCATTTCTTTACTGGTTCGCACAGCGATTACCATAAACCATCGGATGACTCAGATAAGATAAACTATGCCGGTGAAAAAGAAGTACTCGATTTAATTATCGCAGTAATTGAAAAATTAGAGAACGCACCAAAACTTACTTTCCTTACTACAAAACAAAAAACTATGTCAGCACGAACTTCCTTTAAAGTTACGTTGGGTGTAATGCCCAGCTACACATCCGATCAGCCCGGTCTTTTAGTAGATGGAGTAACCGATGGCCGCCCGGCACAACAGGCTGGTATTCAAACCGGAGATGTAATTACTCAAATTGGCGATGTTGAAATTAAAGACATTAACGATTACATGGGTGCGTTGGGCAAGTTTGAAAAAGGCCAGACCGTTCCGGTAAAGGTTAAACGCAAAGAAGAAGTAATAACACTTAGCGTTACGTTCTAAAAATTTTACCTCCAACAAGAAAGTATCAAAATTACTTAGTCATTCCGGTTCCGCATAAGATGATACCGGAATGACGTTTCTTAACTTTTACTTCTTAATGATTTTCAGATAAACATCTTTGCCCTGCCTTTTGCCGCGCAGGTAATAAAATCCTGCAGGCAGTCCATTCAATTGAAGCTGAACCTCCTTCTGCTTATCCGAAATTTTTAGCGTTGCTGAAAGTACCGGGTATCCAAGTGCATTCATCAGGAAAATTTCATTGTTGTAAAGATTATCGGTAACAACCTGAATAAAATCTTCAGCCGGATTAGGTGCTGCAATCATCCCAATCGCTGTATCACCTTGATCACCCATTACAATGTCCTCCACTTCAATTTCGGCACTGGTTGTACACTGCAACGATACCTGCACCACCACCCGGTAGGTACCGGGTTGTATTGCCAGAATTCTATTTCCGGTTTCGGCTTTAATCAAATTACCATTGTAATACCATTGGTTTCCAGAAGTATAATTTGAAATTAATGAATCACCACGCTGTTGAAGAATTGCATCATCAAACATTGTAATAGGTGCAACCACCGCTACCCTACCGCTTTGGCAACCTCCATCTGTAACCACAGCCGCATAATACGTTTTTGATTTGGTAAGTGTAGGTGTCTGAAAGGTTGTTCCTGTTGCCAGCACCATGTTACCAGTTGGGTTATCAAACCATGCTATAGAACCAAAAGCAGGTGGTTCTACACTCAGTAACACACTGCCCGATTTACAAGCTGCAACTGTTGATAGTACCATTGGCTTTAATGGAGCGGCTACATTCACCTGAACATGATTGTTCATTTCAAAAACTCCTCCACAAACACGAGCTGCCATAATCGTTATCTGAGATTCACTTTTAAGTCTTGCTGCCGGTACCTTTAATGTAATTCCACTACCTGTACCAGAAAGAGTATCGCTTACCACTTGATTATCGATTACCGCATAATATTCCATTCCGTTTTGCGAATTGGCTACTGTAATATTTACATCCTCACCTTCGCATACAGAAGACTTAGCAGAAATTTCCAGATCATGATTTACGGCTATTGTAGCAAACCGTAGTTCAAAGCGATCGGCTGCTTTTGAAGCTGCAACTGTATTGACCACAAACGAATATGTTGTGCCAGCGCTTAAAGAAGTTTTTGTATTCGTAAACCGATCAAACAATTCTGTTTTATAATTCTCAAACACGCCTTTCAGATTAAATGAAAGTTGGTAGATACCGGCAGTCATATCTTTTATGCGAATAGGTAATGCCTGACCGCATGCAATCTGGTTTAATGAATTTACTGCCATACTTATACCTTCTTCCGATAAGGTTGAAATATCGAAGAGTGCATTATCCATCTTTGGCCCATCATAATTATCCAATCTGGCAACTGACTCCGGATTAAGTTTAATGATGGCAAGGTCAGTCACGTTATCTTTTGACATTGAAATGACAAGTTTGTTTTCCGCTGCAGTTCTGTAAAACACACCAGCGTTGGTTGTTTTGGCTTGTTCATTAATACTAAAATTGGGAGTGGCTGAAGTTACGCGCACCCAAAAAGCCTGGCCAGTGGCCAATACCATCGGATCGCTATCGGTGTAATCGTAAGTAACGAATCCACCTGAACCACCGTTATCGCGTACATATATTACAGATGAAATTCCACTACGAGTCCAGCCTGTTGCCGTTTTCCAATCAATAGCTGAAGGATAAGGATTACCAACCAGGTTAAAACCGTCTTCGATATTACCATTATTGGTAAGCGATATCAACGAATTGAAAGATATGTTTCCTTGATTTACCGGACCACGCACATCTACAATCGTTGGATTTGAACACTCGCGTATAAACGCAGCGTAACCACGGCCTACCTGTAGTGGCGCAGCAGTTGACAAGCCACTTGCAGGATAGGCTACCCAACCCAGATCGCCAGCGCCCGTTCCTGCATTTGGTTCAAGATACCGGAAAAGTGAAGCTGAATTGGGAGCCAAAGCGCGACCACAAATGGATGTTATACCCGAACCTATTGGAAATTCTGTATTCGGGTTAGAAAAATTTCCGGTAATAGGAAAGTCATCTTGCCAATCTGAAACAAATCGTCCTGACACCGGACTTGAAATGTAGCGATATACACGTGTAACACCGGGAACTTCCGGAGCTATGTAGCGTTGCACAGTTACATTACCCGTAATGCTTGCTCCCGCAGGTAGAGTTGTAATGGTTGCATCTGCTGTTGGTTCATCTCCCAGCGAAAGCAATGTTAATACTCCGCTACCTGTTCCATCGGCATCAAACTCGGTTGCAGTTTGCATGGTTAACAATCCATACAGGTTTACCAATCCGTTTACTAAAATCCGCCCGCCCGATTTATTTACAGTAATGTTAGTAAGTGAACTAACAGCACTACCAGCCACAGTCTGATCGCTCGTTCCGTTAAACAGAATTGTTTCACTATTGCGAACAAACGAGCCATTGTTTGTCCAATTTCCTCTTAGTGAAAGAATAAACCCTGGGTTAACCGGAATTACAATCGTGCTAAAGATCAGGTTTCCATTAACTGTTGTATTATCCAGCAAAGATTTATTACCGGTTCCACCAAGTGTTAAATTATTAAATGCACTACCGCGTGATGTAATGAATTGATTGCCCCCGTTGGCAGTAACCTGCCCTGTTATAGCAGCTTGAAATGCACCGTTGGTATTTAACCAGTTCCCACCAAAAGTAATGGCCCGCCCACCATCATTTAATACACCCGTAGCAATTGTTAAATTACTTAGTACTGTTAAATCATTACCCGTAAGTTGTGCAGTAACGTTTGCGTTGTTCAGCAACAAATTTCCAATAGGAGCACCTGCATTAATTAAAATTGTTTGCCCTGTTGGTGTTGTGCCATTTCCAATCTGTAGTGTACCACCTGTTACCGTGCCCGCTAAAACACCCGATGTATTGTAACCCAGATTTTGTGAACCTGATCCACCCCTGCGCGGAAGTATGATTGTACCACCTGATACAGATAGAGTCGATCCTGGTATGCTCATCATAAACGGAGCCAGTGTGCCTGACGTAGAAGAAACAGCAGGGCAAATTACTGTACCCCCAGTTTGCTGATACCTGGAGATAGAAGTTGTGCCCGGTGCATATCGGCCAGCAATCTGCAAAACACCACCATTAACCTCCACTTGTCCACCGAAGGATACCAGGCTTTCATCGGCAGCATCGCCAAGCTGAATAGTTCCGATGTCAATTCGTAAAGTTCCTTCCAGGTTTACGCTCGCTGCAAATTGCATGACACTATTGGCACTGTTCATCCAGATAGAATTGTTAACCGGAATATTTCGGGTAGTATTAAAAAGCTGAAAGGTGTTAGTACCCGAAGAAGAAAATTTAAATGTACCACCCGAAGTAAATGAGAGCGCATCAGCATTACATGAAAAATTTGCAGCGGTAATCTCTAAAATGTTTGACTTACTGTTCTTATCCAAAGCGATGGTATGGAAAGTATTTGTACCGGAGCCACTTACGAGTTGATCTCCGGCCGTATTTGTAAAATTTATAGCACATCGGCTATCGCCATCTACTGATAAATTTAAATTTCCGTTGTTAACTATATTACCGCGAATATTAATAGTATGCGTTGCATTTGAGTTTGTAGCTTGAGTAAAGCTTGCACCTGTGTTGATGGTAAGATTACCGTTAATGGTTAACGTAAAAGCTGTATTGGTTGTAAACTGGGCTACACCACTTGTTCCTTGCCCAACCGTAAGATCATTGCACTGCATATTTGCAGAACGCATTTGAACAGTATGGCCATTACGAATCAGCACGTTATCACCTTGGGTGGGAACACAATTACAATCCCAGGTGCCATTCGTATCCCATCTACCCGATCCCACAGAAGTAACAGTGCGGGGCGCCAGTGTAGTAGCATTATTACTCAATGGATTACTAAGCGTGCCTTCGGTAACTGCGTAAACCCGCCAATAATAAGTAGTGCCCGGAAGCAGGTTGGTTATTGCAGATGATGTTGCATTTGCTGCCGTTTGGCTGTGAAAGAAAAAGTTTAGATTATCGTTAGAATAATAAAGTACATAACCAACTTCATTAGAAGCCCAGTTTGGCCAAGAAAGTGTCATTCCGGTTCTGGTTATTGAGCCAATGGTTAAACTTCCAGCAGGTGCCGTAGGTGTTGGCGACACAAAATTGATTTGTGAATTAGACTGGGGTAATGTACTGAGGTTATTCTGTGGTGTATTGTTAAAGGTATTGGAATTCGTAGTTTGCTGAGTCTTAAGCTGAGAAGCTAGCGGTGTACTATTTACGGTGGCCGCATTTATACCTAGAGTATAGGAGAACACATTGGTACCAGTAATCATCGTACCATATAAAAACTCAATTCTACCCGTTGTCTCATACAACTTAACCTGAAAGTTGAGTGCGGGGGTGGTATTGCCAAAAACGGCCATGTTTACCCACTCAATAGTCAATACCCTGTTAGGGGCTATACCCGATAATAAATATTTGATACTGGTTCCGAGCGGATCAGAACCACCTTGAGTGGTCATGTCGTCATAAAAAGGAGCAAGCGCCAGCCAGGTACCATTACTCGAAACCGAAAACTCGGAATTGCAATAGCCATAAGCATTACAAACCGGCCCACCATCGGCAGTTGTATTCGAAAAATCAATGAACCCATTGGTGGAAACTGAAAATTGAGTGAATCGTTGCCCATTGTACCAGAAATCAAATCCAATGTCGGTGGCAACACTTCGGTTGTCATCTTCAATAAGCGAACTGCTATTGCGCCACCCGGCAAATGAATTACCGGTGGAAGCTATTGAACCATAGCTAATTGCGGTATTTCGGCTGGTGGTGTAATTGGCTACCGATTGAGCATTGCCTACAGCAAAAATAAAATTCAGCAAAAGAGCCATAATTATTACATGTAGTGGATTTGATTTTAGAAGGTTTGATTTTTCTAGTATTCGGGCAGAAAGGTCGCCCGATAAAGTGGTTTTCATTTGTATTTTCGGATATCAAATTCCGCCAAAAGACAAATAATACACCAATTTGTAAAAATTAACGTCTTTTATATTTTGATCG
>DPSB01000433.1 GCA_003537495.1 Cytophagales bacterium
TTTTCCCGGCACCTCGCAAAAGTGCATCGGGTATTTTAATACCCAGTTATGGTGAGGAACGTAGACGCGGATTCTTTTTACGACAAGGCGGTTATTTTTTTGATGTGAACGAATACGTGAAGGTTGCCCTTACGGGCGATGTATATTCCAAAGGTGGAAGTGCGATTACCTTAAACACCAACTACAATAAACGGTATCAGTATTCGGGTGCATTTAATTTTACGTTTACCAATAACGTGAACAACGAGAGAATTGAATCGCCCACTAAATCGAAAGACTTTAGGTTAAGCTGGAGCCACAGCCCACAAACAAAAGGTACCGGCAGGTTTTCGGCATCGGTAAATGCGGCAAGCTCTTCATTCAATAGCAATAACTTTTTAGGTGTTAACAACAATGCGCAGTCTATGCGGCTTGATCAGACAACTCAAAACCTGAGTTCGAATATTAACTATAGCAAAACATTTCCGGGCACACCGTTTAGTTTGGGCCTTAACCTGCGGCACAATCAAAACCTGGGCACCAAACAAGTTGATTTACCCTTGCCCGACATGAGTTTTAATGTGAACAACATCTATCCGTTTAAAAACGCACAGAGTATGTTCCTTCAAAACCTGAACGTGCGGTACTCGATGAACGGAACCAACCAGCTTACCAATAACCTGGGCCGCATACGCGTAGATGAAAATGGAAATCTGCAAGACAGCATCGCGGCCTTTACTTTCGAAAATCTGCCGTTGTTTTTGCGGAACTCAAAAAAAGGGATTCGGCATAACATCCCTATCAGCACTTCATTCCGGGCGCTCAAGTTTTTTACAATCAGCCCTAATTTAAGCTATGATGAGCGCTGGTACTTCGATCGGTTAGACTGGAGTTACATTGATTCTACTCGCACATTTGTTTCTACCAAAGTAGATGGCTTTAATCGCGTGTATAATTATAGCGGTGGTGTAAGCATGACTACACGGCTTTATGGTATGTATGTTTCGCGAAATCCAAACAGTAAACTCAAAGCTATCCGCCATGTTATTAACCCTTCTGTGGGGTATTCGTTTCAACCCGATTTTTCTACCGAGCAATACGATTATTACCAGCGTTTTGTAACCCGCGATGGTGCCGGCAACGAAACCGTACAATACAAAGCCCGCCACGAAGGCTATTTATATGGAACAGCCGGCCAAGGCAGGAGTAGTGCCATGAGCTTTAGCGTAAATAATAATATCGAAATGAAAGTGCGCAATGCTAAAGACACGGTTGATCGCAAGATTGCTTTGTTTAATACGCTTTCATTAGGATCATCCTATAATTTTCTGGCAGAATCTTTCAAGTTAGCCCCCATATCGTTATCGGCTAATACAAATATTTTACAAGATAAGATTAACCTGAACTTCAGTGCCACACTGGATCCGTATCAATACCGCAAAGTTGTTACCGATTATACATTGGAAGGTTGCTTGGGTTGTATTATTAACCGCGATGAATACGAAGGCGATCCGGCTTTGCTCATCCCGATTTATTCCGAAAAAAGATTTGATGATTATGTATGGAAAACGGGGAAGGTGGGCCGAATTACCCGCGCCAATTTTGCGTTCAGCACTAACCTGAATCCGAAAGGACAAAAGAGCGATAATGAAACGCGCGATAAAATTGGAAAATCGGAAGCTAGTGAATCGGATAAAAAATTTCTGATGCAGAATCCTGATGCTTATGTGGATTTTTCTATTCCCTGGAATCTGCGCATCAGTTATAACGTAGATTACACCCACAGCGAAAATCGCTCGCCTTTAATTACACAAGCCATACGCTTTAGTGGCGATTTATCATTAACCGAAAAATGGAAGATTACCTATAACTCGGGTTACGATTTTCAGAACAAGGAGTTTACACAAACTCAAATTGGTATTAACCGCGATTTGCATTGCTGGCAAATGAGTTTAGGCTGGACACCTTTTGGAAGATTCCAATCGTATAATTTTTCGATTGGTATTAAGTCTGCCTTGCTTCGCGATTTGAAATTAGATAGACAGCGGAACTTCTTTGATAATTAATCTACTTCAACCAACCCTCAATCTCTTGCAACGTTGGATTCTGCACTGCATCCAACTTTAATTTTTTACGCATACCCGGAATGTCGTTAAAGAGTTTGGTCGCTTTAATTCCTTTCAATTGTTCTATAGTGTGCACTCCCAACTTTTGAAGGATAGGCAGTAATTCAGCACGCACACCGATTGCTACAAAATCAGCTTCGGTATTGGCTTCAGCTTTTTTCTCCGGCTTCATTTGCGGAAAGAAGATTACGTCCTGAATAGAGGGTGAGTTAGTCATTACCATCGAAAGGCGGTCGATACCAATTCCCAAACCGGCTGTTGGCGGCATACCATATTCCAAAGCGCGCAGAAAATCTTCATCAAGAGTCATGGCTTCTTCATCGCCACGTTTGCCTAATTCCAATTGTTCTTCAAAACGTTCGCGCTGATCGAGCGGATCGTTCAACTCCGAAAACGAATTACAGATTTCTTTACGATTACAAATCGCTTCAAAGCGTTCAACCAAACCGGGCTTGCTGCGATGTCTCTTTGCCAGTGGCGACATCTCCAATGGATAATCCGTAATGAAAGTGGGTTGAATGAGATTCGGTTCACACTTTTCACCAAAAATCTGGTCGATCAACTTTCCTTTACCCATGGTGTTATCCATAGGCACATGCAATTTTTTACCGGTTTCGCGCAAAGCGGCTTCATCCATTTCTGAAATATCGATTCCTGTAAAATGTTGGATAGCCTCATACATGGTAAAGCGTTTCCACGGCCGTTTAAAGTCAATCAGGTTCTCACCCACTTTTACTTCGGTAGTGCCGTGAAGATCGAGCGCTACTTTCTCAATCATCGCCTCCACCAAATCCATCATCCAGTAGTAATCTTTATACGCTACATATAATTCTACCTGTGTAAACTCGGGGTTGTGGAAGCGCGACATACCTTCGTTGCGGAAGTCTTTCGAAAATTCATACACCCCATTAAAGCCGCCAACAATCAATCGCTTTAGATACAATTCGTTTGCAATACGCAGGTATAAAGTCATATCCAGCGTATTGTGATGTGTTTTGAATGGCTTGGCCGCAGCACCACCATATAAGGGTTGCAGAATAGGTGTTTCTACTTCCAGATAACCTTTGTTGTTCAGGTACTCGCGCATCGAATTAACCAACCGCGTACGCTTTACAAAAGCATCGCGCACCTGCGGATTTACAACCAGATCGACATACCGTTGGCGATAGCGTTTTTCAGGGTCGGTGAATGCATCGTGCAAAACTTTATTACCCTGCTCATCTACCGTTTCTTTTACAATGGGCAACGGCTTCAATGACTTTGATAAGATCGTAAAGCTGGTAACATGAATAGAAATTTCACCGGTTTGTGTGGTGAACACATAACCCTTCACACCAATTATGTCGCCTATATCTAATAATTTTTTAAAGACAATATTGTACAACGTTTTGTCTTCACCGGGGCAAATATCGTCCCTACGGAAGTACACTTGAATACGACCTGTTTCGTCCTGCAACTGTGCAAAGGACGCATTTCCCATCACGCTGCGCGACATGATACGCCCCGCGATTGATACATCCTTAAACTCAATTTTCTGATTCGGATAATGGGTATGAATATCGTGTGCGGAAGTGTTTACTTCAAATAATTCGGCCGGGTATGGATTGATACCCAGTTTGATCAATTCCTGAAGGCTTTGTCTGCGGATAAGTTCCTGTTCGCTCAATTGCATGGTTCTGAAACTAAAATGAGGGGGCAAAGTTAATAGAACCCTGTTAGAGTTCCCAGTTACCTGTTATCAGTTTCCGGTTGCCAGTTTCTTTGAGTTAGAAGAAAATGCTCGCTGAAAACTTTGCCTACTGCGTACTGTCTACTGCTTACTTGTGTTTCTACGTGCTATTTCTTTCCGGATCAGCGTAAGCTCACGACTGCTTTGTCCGGCAACGGAAGTATTCTCTTCTGCTCTGCGGATTAAATAGGGCATCACCAATTCCACGGGTCCATACGGCACATACTTGGCAACATTATAACCCGCTTTGGCAAGATTAAACGAAATATTATCGCTCATGCCCAAGAGTTGTGCAAACCAAACCCGGTTGTCGCTATTCTTTAACCCATGTTTTTCCATGAGTACTGATAAATACTGGTTGCTGTATTCGTTATGCGAACCGCACACCAGGCTTATGCGCTGTTTGTTATCCAGACAAAAAGCCAATGACTTATTGAATGCATCATCGGTGGCTTGCTTGTTGGGCCAGATCGGATTTTCATAACCCATTTTTTCAGCACGATCAGCTTCTTTTTCCATATACGCACCCCGCACCATTTTTACCCCGAGGTAATAATTGTGCATGGCCGCATCATGAAATGCATTACGCAAATTATCAGGCATATCTTTTCGATACATCTGAAACGTGTTGAAAACAATTGCCTGCTTTTGGTTGTACTTGCGCATCATTTCGCGCGCCACTTCATCAATTGGGTTTTGAATCCAACTGTCCTCGGCATCAATCATTACCGGCACGTTATATTCAAATGCCTTTGCACAAATACGCTCCACACGATCATGAAAATGTTGAAAGGCTTCTTGCTCCTGTGCATCCAAAGGTTGTTTGCTTTGCACCTTCTCCAATAGCGGCATGGTAGCCAAGCCGGTACATTTAAAGACCGTAAACGGAATAGCCGGATTATTTTTAGCCTTCTCTACAGTTTTAAGAATCTCTTCGGTAGTGTGATCAAATCCATCCTCATCGTGGGCGCCCTCAGCCGAAAAATCGAGGATCGCCCGTACATGAAACCGGTTTAAAGTTTGGATCGTGCGATCACTTTGATCGATGGTTTCGCCTCCGCAAAAATGTTCGAAAACAGTGCTGCGAATCAATCCCTTTACGGGAAGCTTAAGTGCCAAACCCACTTTAGCCAAGCCAGTAGCAATACTGGAAATCCAAGGGTGATTAACCAACGAAAAAATAAAATGCGCCTTCTTTAATTCCTTGTCGGACTTATACGAAAATGCTACTGCGGTATCGTCAAAGTGAATTTGGGGTCGGATTTCCATACGTATGTGAATCGGCAGCAAATATACCAGTTACCTGATACCAGAAGCCAGTAACCGGCAACGGTAAAGCACAAAACTTCGAGTCATCATCACAGATAAAGACAATAATTGCCGTATTTTGTTCTGAAGAATTGATATGCCACAGATTGTTATCCGGCAACAGCCGACAGAACTGATTACAGATTTTTTTGCACGCGTTACGTATTCGCAGGTAGTTGTACTTGCGGATGAAAATACAGCCCGACTCTGTTACCCGCTCGTTCAGGCAACTATTCCTGCACATCAACTTATTACTGTAAAAGCGGGCGAGGAAAACAAGAACCTTGAAACATGCGGGCAAGTGTGGGAACAACTCACCAACCTGAAGCTGGACCGGCATAGCCTTGTGCTAATTATTGGCGGTGGCGTTTTAGGGGATATGGGTGGATTTTGTGCGGCCACTTACAAACGCGGAATCGACTTTGTACTAATGCCCACTACTTTATTGGCTCAGGCCGATGCCAGC
>DPSB01000441.1:0-1495 GCA_003537495.1 Cytophagales bacterium
TGTGATTGTTAAAGAATTCCATCCTGTATTTTGTTTTTCAAAGCTTGCTTTCCAACTCTTCTTTTGCCACTAATATTTCTGCTGGCGAGAGAGGTATACCTATTTTCTCCTTGCTCTTCACCATCACATAGAAGTTGTAAGCAAAAAGGATGTGTGATAACCACATCAGTGACCCACCAATGGCGCGCCAAAGCCAATAAGGAGCCATGAGTTCCACACTTTCGATAAATGATTTTGTTCCTTCCATCCACATGAGTCCCCTAAGTGTAGCGCCATACATGAGCGGAAATGTGTAAAAGAGCAGACCAATAAGTGCCAGCCAGAAATGGGCGCCTACTATTATTTGCGAAGGTTCTTTTCCTGTTAGTCTGGGCACCAGTGTGTAGATAAATCCCCACAGCATAAAAGTGATAATGCCATACATGGTGAGGTGAGAATGAGCTATGGTGAAATCAGTAAAATGCCAGATCAGATTGGTAAACCGAAATGCTTCAGCGGTGCCCTGTAGCGAACCTGTAAAATAGAAGATGATACCAATCAAATAGAATGGAAGTGTGTAACTGCCTGAAAGCTTATGCCATGAACCATTAAACGTCATTAAGAAATTGGTGGTGCCGGCTACTACCGGTATAACCATTCCTGCACTACCCACAATAGCAATGGTTTGTAACCACCAGGGTATAGCACTGAAAATAAAATGATGGGTTCCAATGAGTGTATAAAAAAGAATCTGCGCCCAAAAGGCAAGTATCCCCAGGCTGTAGGAGTAGATGGGTTTGTTAAGTTGCTGGGGAAGGAAATAATACATCAATCCAAGATTGAATAGCATAAACCACATACCGACACCCTGATGCATGTAATAACCCTGCACAATAGTTTCGCCCAATCCGTTTTGCCAGCCCGGCCAATATGCTACCACCGCGATTACCAATAGAAACATCATTGCTGAAATGATGTACCAGTTAGAAACATAAATCTCTTTGTTACTTCTGCGTGCAATTGTTTTTATGAAATTCCAAATGGAAAGGATTATTCCAATTCCGAATAAGACCATTACCGGCCAAATATATTCGCGATATTCCCCACCACCATTGTTAATACCGGCCATCAAGGTTATACTGCCCAGGATGACGGAAATATTGATTAGAACCAGAGTGTAATAGCCTGTTTTGATACTCGCCAACGGTGCATTGCTTATTCGTGGCACCACATAATACGCGAGGCCCATCATGGCCATAGAAGCCCAGCCCCAGAAAACGGCATTGGTATGTACCGGCCGGAGTCGGCCAAAACTCAGCCAACTGATATGATCCACATCAGGCGCAACGAATTTGATACCCACATATTCGCCAACAGTTGTGCCGAATATAAGCCAAAACACTGCGCATCCCAGATACCACAATATGAGCCTGCTCAATTTGGGTTCTATATAAGGACGAGGCTGACTTTTTTTCTTTTTCTCTACAAAACGAAGTTCTTCTGCACTATTAATACT
>DPSB01000441.1:1853-5437 GCA_003537495.1 Cytophagales bacterium
GCAAATTCAAGTTCTCTTTTTCTTTGCTCCAATTGCTTAACTTCTTCCTGACTTAATCCTTTAAAATATTCATTGAATTTCTCCAATTCCCTTTTCCGTACAAGGCCATTAACTATACCGTAGATTTTGTAAATGACAATCAACAAAGCGGCAATTACCGGAATGACTATCAATACAAGCGTAATGATTATCCCGGTCTCACTTAACAGAGCATTATTTTCCATATTCTGAATATTAATGGATAATTATGTCCACTAATAGGTTAAAATTTTTTTATCGTTTCAAAACTGATAAACCTTCTTTCATGCCCAACGCCAAATCCATTAGGGTGGTGGTTTCAAGCATTTGTTTAAGTTGGTCTCGAATTATTTTAAATTGAAAGTGAACAGGGCATGGCACTTTTTCATTACACTTCTGCAACCCCAAACCACAGCCTTTATATACGTTGTCGCCATTAATGGCAAATACTATTTTGCTAAGCGTTACCCTCTCAAGTTTTGCTTTATCCATGTAATAACCTCCGGCAGGACCTTTCTCAGAAATGATAAGTTGGTTATGGGATAAAAGCTGCAGTATTTTTGAAGTATAGGCCTCAGGGGAATCAATCGCTTCAGCAACCTCCTTCACACTTACTTTTCTGTCTTCCAGCGATTGCTCTGCAATATAAATGGCAGCGCGTGTTCCGTATTCACAGGCTTTTGAAAACATATCCTTTCCCTTTGTAAAAGCAAAGATAGATTAATTTATATAGTGGACAAATGTATCCACTACTATTTACTCCCAATCTTCTCCGTAATTGCATTCCATGCAAGCGTTTGCATGGGCGTCATATTCGTTATACGCAGCACCAGGGATGCCAAACAGGGTGATGATGCGGTCAATACGAATAGTAGCGTGGGTATCCAGATTAATAAATAAACCCTTTCCAGTAACCTCTGTCAGGGCCACCACCATACCTTCCAGGCTATCGACTACACCGGTTTGATTGAAATAGAAAACCTTTCCACTCCGTTGCTTCACTATTTCTTCTTCAATGATTTCGCGATATTCATAGTGTACGGGAGTGTAAGAGGGCTCGACATAGGTTTTCATAAATTCATTTTTTTCTTCGTAAGCCACTATTTCACTATGAATGCATGTTCAGGACAGTCAATACGTAGGTCTCTGTCTAATAGCTTTTGATTAAGCAAGTTACAAAAGTGTTGGGTCTTGCCACTTCCTGGGGAAAAATGCACACACGTTTTACACATACGTTGTATGGTAATCACCCCTGTTTTATTTAAGTGCTGAATAATACTCATCAGGCTAATCAATAAATTCTCTTTGTCTTCAGCGAGTAGTCGGGCAATCGGTTCTTGTATCTGATTTGTAAAGGAGGCCGTCCGTTTCGCTATTTCCAGTCCTTTGGTGGTGAGGTAGATGATATAACTGCGGGTATCATGCGGCTCATATTCCTTTCGAATAAACTTTTTTTGCTCAAGTACCTTTATTGAATCGCTAATGGTGGCCTTGGTCATATTGAATTCCTCTGCCAGATAACTTACTTTTCGTTTCGCCTCGCTGTGAAACATCAGGAAAATAAGTATTTGTATTTGGATTGGACTTAACGAAAGTTCCTTGCTTTCATTCCACAGTAAAACTCTAAAGGCTTGTGAAATTCGTTCCATGGCCGCAATAATCCGGCTGTCGATATTTTCATTCTGATGCTTTAAATCGAAAGGAGACTTACCCATTTTTTTATCGATAAATATATCTAAATTATTTTTAATCGCTGAACTGTCAGCATGACCAAACCACTGTACTAAGATGTCCATGGAATCGGTGAACAGAAAAAATGAAGGTGTGCCCCGCATTAGATTTTCCGCAAACGTCTTTCCGCATTTAGGCAGTTGACTAAAATAATTTTTTAGCGTAGCTCTCATATTTTCCTGTTCTAAGGCGGTGGTTATATTTGGATCAACCATGTTTTGGATTATGCGATTAACAAACTCGGATTGATTTAATTCGGATTGATTGACAAACTCATCAATAAGAACAGGAACTGACAACGTGGAACTATCCCAATTTAAATGGCCAGCTTCCTGTGACCTTAATGTTTCACCTATAAGCCCACCGGTATTAACCAATAACCGCACATGCTCTTCTGTATTTAAGTGAAAATCTTCAAATACAGTAGCGAGAGCAAAGCAGGAAAGTTTGTTGTTATAGTGTGCTTGCAATTCCTTCAACAAAGGAAACCCGTGAATAAAACAACCCGGACAATTTACCTGAAATACCATCATCAGGTTAATTGAGCCAAGTGTAAACTTCCCATTAATTACATCTGTGTAACTAAGTGCCAGTTTCATCAGCAATTTTTGAGCTCGAGAATATAATAGCCCTTTTGCTTAATATCGTCTAACATTACATCGGTGGCCGTTTCAACATGGCAGAATGTGCAATGGTTTGATGTAAGTGGGTAATCGTTCATCTCTTTGGATTTCAGATAGTCTTGGCCGTATCTGTAGATGACTTCCGGATTTGTTTCGGATGCAGGTACTAGAATATCAAAATTCATAATAGTCCCGTCCGCTTTAGTTACATAAGTATCCCAAACTGCTACTTTCATCGTTTTTTTATTTTTTTTGAAGGGAATAACTGAACTACCCTTGTTAGTCAAGTATGTAGTCCAGTTATCTTTTCTTAATATTAGAATTCGCCTTTCTTCATATAGGGTTGACCCGAAAGGATGCTTTGCGACAGAACTGATTTTACCCAGGCGCAGGAGCTTTTTGTTGTTGAGCCTGACTTGCAGTCGAGTAAAGTATGCCCGTAAGAAATAGAATTGCAATTTTTGTTTTCATACTGATTTTGATTTAGGTTTTTTTTAGAATTCAGTGTTGTTGATGTATGGATATGTCCAAAGAATAACGGTTAAGGTCACAGCCTTAAACCAGGCAGCATACATTTTCTCTACCGTTTCAATATCATGACCTTTTTTAGAAAGAAAACCTTTGATAGTAGCTGTAATTGGGAAAATGAATGCTACCAGATACCTATAGTGAATGATAGGCACTGCGTCTGCATTATCGGTCTTGTTTTTCTTTGTGCTATGATGGCGTAACGCAATTTCATGTTGGTAGTTAAGCCAATCCTGGTCATAGGGTTTTGTGCATAAATCCATAATCCACTGGCCAAATCTCATCCTCACAGCAGAGAGGTATTCCATGTCAGGCTTACCGCCCTTTCCGAAATAATGAACCAGATGTTCATTGCCGCCAACAAATCCGTACCACAAATCAAGTACTTCATTTGTTTGATCTTTCAGTACCTCACCAGCAAGCTGTAGATGTTTCTCGTCATCTGACGAAAAAAGAACTGTTTTTTTCAATAAGTCCAAGTCAGCAAGGGATACTGGTGATTGCGCAACTTGACCATACGTGTAACCTTTGATTTTTTCCATTGTTTTAGAGGTTTTAGTGAATGACGGATCAAATATAGTAAGGATTCCTAACTATACAAGAAAACAATGATTATGGGTAAATATTATTTGAGAATCTACCTTCAAGGTCGTTGGAGGGATTTTGGCTCTTGCCATAGCTTTG
>DPSB01000210.1:0-524 GCA_003537495.1 Cytophagales bacterium
TTATGAAACGAAACAAAATTATGTATTGGGTTGCCACCGGGTTGGTGGCAGCAGGCATGGCCATGAGTGGGATCATGTACCTGACCAACGAGGAAATGAAACTCAACTTTACACAAATCGGGTTTCCCATTTATTTTATGATGCTATTGGGTATTGCCAAGTTATTGGGTGCAATTGCATTGGTGGCACCCGTACCCGCAAATGTAAAAGAGTGGACGTATGCCGGTTTTGGGTTTACGTTTATTGGTGCTGCGTGGACCCATTTTGCGACACAAACACCGTGGTTCGCACCCGTTGCCTTTCTTTTGGTGTTGATTGTATCGTATTACTTTTTTAAAAAGACGAGAACAGCATAAGCAAGTAAGCAGTTGGCAGCACTTTACTGCCGACTGCTTAATAGCTGCCCTTTAACAGATTTATCCAAGTCTCGACACCCTGTATCGCGTTAAAGTTAGAACGCATGGGTTGGTTCAAATATGGATAATCTACTTTGCTTAAAAATAAACCTTGCGGATAGGCCGGAT
>DPSB01000210.1:654-3238 GCA_003537495.1 Cytophagales bacterium
GGTGTCCGAGGAACGAGGACGGTGTGAGGGCTAAACTTTCCTCCAACTTTCATCAAAATGAATTGCGCCAAACTGTGTACGCACAGGTTGCACTAAATATGGATAGTTCACCTTACTCAGAAACAAACCTTGCGGATAGGCCGGATCCCAAACTGCAGGCGTTACTTTCTCAATGAAGTAACTTTCAAATTCATCCACACTTAAGGTGCCGGCACCAATTTTTATAAGCTTGCCCATCAGCAAGCGCACCATTCGCCCAAGAAACCGATCTGCCGAAATCTGAAATCGCAACCGATCACCCTTTTCGTTTACGAATAATTGTGCAATTGATACTTTGCACCGCGTATGCTCATACCCATCCGGTGTTTTGCAAAAGGCACGGTAGTCATCGTATCGCGTAAGCAAGGCAACGGCTTGTTTCATTTTATCTAACTGCAAGGTTGTTTTGTCAACCTGCGAACTCACCAGATTTAAAAACGGATCTTTATAGGTGTGAATAAAAAAATCGTACTGTCGTTGTATGGCGTCAAACCGCGCATGTTGATTACTTCCTACAGGGATGATTTCATAAATGGCAAGATCGGGTGGTAATACTTTGTTCAACCGAAACAACAAATCAAAATCCCAACGTGTATCAAGATCGGCATGAAAGTAAAACTGGCTGGCATGCACTCCGGTATCGGTGCGGCCACAGCCCATGATGCTCACATGTTCTTTCAGAATTTCGCTTAATGCGGTTTCAATTACCTGCTGAATATTGTTGGCATTCGATTGCCGTTGCCACCCATGATAGTTTGTGCCTAAGAAGGCCATGTGAAAGAAGTAGCGGGTGGAAGTCATTGTGCAATGAAATAGGTTTCAAAAACCTCGTATTAAATACGGGGTTTTACCGTTGTGCAAGATATGCTTTAAGGTTATATTTAACGATTAGTTTTTCCTACGCTCAAACTAAAACTTGACTCACTTGTGTGGCTATTCTCTTCGCATCAGTTATTAAACAGATGTTTTTATGAGGATCACATACCTGATTTTCTTCTTAGGCTCGTGCTTGTCATTCCAATTCACAGCAGGTCAATCAACCATTATCATTGATAATTTAAGTGATAATAAATTTTTTGGTTTCTTTTACGGTAATGAGTTTAACGATCTTGAAAGTTCAATAAAGCTAAGACAAAAAGATTTGTTTGGCGGATACTTAAGCAGGTATTCAATAGCCACAGATGTACCATTAGTAGTAGTATTTACGAATGGAAGCGCCATGAATGGAAGCCCAGTGTTGCTTTACCCTGGCGATACTTGCGAAGTTCATGATGATGGAAGTGGGGGTTATAGTTTCCGAAATAGGATTAATCGAAATGGTGATTTTGAAATCCTTGACAAAATGGAACAAGAATACGGTTTCGTTTTGCCTGGAAATTTGGGACTTATTCTCTCAAGTAGGTTAGATATAATGTATATCGTTGATCGGGTTAGATCAGCATACATAAATCGAAAAATGTTTATCAAAAATTTTGAAAAGGCGCATCTCATATCCAATGAATACAGAATCGCAACCGAGAAACTTATTCATCAGAAGTATGCTATAAGTCTACTTTTTCCGTTTTATCTACCCCAGGATTCTTTGGGTTACAACTTTGAGAATCTCCCTACTGAATACTATACAATTCTTAATGACGGAATTGAAGGTGTGTTTGATGATTCGCAGTTACACTTGAATTCATACCAATTGGTACTTTGGAATTATTGTAAATTCTTATCCATAAATTCACTCAATACAAGTATTGAATTTGTGACAATGTTTCAGAACGCAACGCAGCATTTTTCTGGAAAGTCAAGAGAATTCCTGATGTTCCTTGTTTTAAAGAAATATACAGGTAAGGGATTGCCTGATTTTCAGCAAAATGCAGAAACGTTTTTGAGAGAATATCCTGAATCAGATTACCGTGAATACTTGCTCCGGCTTATCCCAAATGATTTAACAAATGAAATGTTAAAGTTGGCGAACGAAAGACTGATTGCCTTCAATGGTACTGACATAACATGGAAGCAGATAATTGATAGAAACAAGGGTAAGGTAGTATATATCGACTTTTGGGCTAGTTGGTGTAAGCCTTGTCTTCAGGAGATGCCTTACTCAGCAAGTTTGCGTGATTCTTTAAAAAACAAAGATGTGACATTCCTTTACATATCTTTAGATCGAAATAAGGATTCCTGGATCAGGGCATCCAGTAAGTTAAACTTCGACTATAGTCAACATTTCTTGTTCAAAAGTGAGTCAGAGCTCAAGAACTTATTTGCTTTACAAGCAATTCCAAAATATCTCATTATAGATAAGGAGGGAAATATTTATTCGCCAGATGCACCTCGTCCATCTGACCCGCGCCTTTACAATACATTGTTGAAGTTATCTGTGGAATAGTGTTTGTATCATCGGCACCTGTCCAGTAATTGCGTGCACTTCTTCGATGCGGATTTTAGATCAACATGGTCAACCCTTCCATATACCACCAAAATAAGAAAAATGTATTAAGAAAATCACCTGCCCTTAACAATACTACAATTTGTTCCACACCAGATTATCCCA
>DPSB01000113.1 GCA_003537495.1 Cytophagales bacterium
CCACTGCCATGAAGGAAGGCAAGGGCGTAATTATGGTGATGGAAGAATCAAAGAAGGTGCACCATTTCTCCAAGTTTTTGATGGACCCCAAAACAGGGTTGTCATATGATGAGCCGGCACCCAATAACTTTTCATTCAATTCGCCTTACGGAGCATGCCCAACTTGCACCGGCTTGGGTATCATTGAAGAAATTACAGAAGAATCAATAATCCCCGATAAAAAGTTAAGTATTAGTCGTGGTGCCATTTTGCCGTTAGGCGAGTACCGCGACATCTGGATCTTTAAAAAGATTGAAGCCATTCTGAAGCGTTATAAACTTACTCTCTCCACTCCGGTAAAAGATATTCCAAAAGATGCATTAAAAGTTCTTTTGTATGGCGATGATGAACCGGTAGCTGTAGCTTCTGTAAAATATCCGGGTACGGAATGGAGCACTAAGTTTGAAGGCATCATCACATTCTTAAAGAAAATGATTGATGAAGGAACTGACAATACGCGCAAATGGATAGAAGATTTTACAACAACCCGAATCTGTCCGGATTGTGAAGGTGCACGATTAAAAAAAGAATCACTTCATTTCAAAATTGATAATAGGAACATAGCTGAATTAGCAGAGTTAAACATAAACGCGCTGCAAAAGTGGTTCGAAGGTTTGGAGAACCGGTTGAGCGAAAAGCAACGCACAATTGCGACTGAAGTATTGAAGGAAATTCGCAAACGAATTGGCTTCCTGTTGGATGTGGGCCTGGATTACCTCCATCTTAATCGACCGTTGCGCACGTTAAGTGGTGGCGAAGCTCAACGCATACGATTGGCTACACAAATTGGAACGCAACTGGTGGGTGTGTTATACATTCTGGATGAGCCAAGCATTGGCTTGCATGCCCGCGATAATGCAAAACTGATTAAAGCACTTAAAGACTTGCGCGATTTAGGAAACTCAGTGATTGTGGTAGAGCATGATAAAGAGATGATGCTCGAATCGGATTACATTATTGACATAGGCCCTGGTGCTGGCCGGCATGGCGGCACGGTTGTAGCCGAAGGCGATCCAAAAACTTTTTTGAAAAACAACAGCACCACCGCTAAATACCTGAATGGTAAAATAGGCATTGAATATTTGAAAGAACGCAGAACGGGAAGCGGTGAAAAAATTTTATTGATTGGTGCTGCCGGTAATAACTTAAAAAATGTTGATCTCGAAATTCCATTAGGTACACTTACGTGCATTACCGGAGTATCGGGTAGTGGTAAGTCCACGTTGGTACACGATACATTGTTCCCGATTTTAAATCAACACTTCTTTAATTCGCGCACTGAGCCGCTTGCTTATAAAAAGATTGAAGGCTTAAAGTTGATCGATAAAGTAATTGAAGTTGATCAATCGCCAATTGGGCGCACACCTCGATCCAACCCGGCTACTTATACCGGAGTGTTTACCGACATCCGCGATTTGTTTGCGCAGATGCCGGAAGCAAAAATCCGTGGTTATAAAACCGGGCGGTTTTCATTTAATGTAAAAGGCGGTCGCTGCGAAACGTGTGAAGGCGCGGGCTTGCGCCTGATCGAAATGGAATTTCTACCCGATGTATATGTGCCGTGCGAAACCTGCAAAGGCAAACGCTACAACCGCGAAACACTGGAAGTTCGGTTTAAAGGCAAGTCGATAAGTGATGTGTTGGATATGACGGTGGAAGAAGCGGTGAACTTCTTCGAGAATCAACCTAAAATTTTACGCAAGATTCAAACCCTGAGTGAAGTTGGGTTAGGCTACATTTCATTAGGGCAACATGCTACAACTTTATCGGGTGGTGAAGCCCAACGGGTAAAGCTAGCCACAGAATTATCTAAACGTGATACCGGCAAGACACTTTACATTTTAGATGAACCCACTACCGGTTTGCATTTTCAGGATATCAGCCATTTGCTGGATGTATTGCAGAAACTGGTTGACAAAGGCAACACGGTGCTGGTTATTGAACATAATATGGATGTAATCAAATCAGCCGATTACATTGTTGATCTGGGGCCTGAAGGCGGTGCCGGTGGCGGAAGAATAATTGCTAAAGGAACTCCCGAAATAGTTTCAAAAAATCCGGCAAGCTTTACAGGCAGGTTTTTAAAGCCGGAGTTGAGTTAACGTTTAAGAATCCTTCGGACAATCAGGTTGCCTCCAATTCTAAAACTCAAAACATATATTCCTGCAGGTGCGCAGTTTAAATCAATCAGTCCATCATTGACAAGACTAAATTCAATCTCTTTTCCCGTTAGGTCTTCAATTTTTATTTGGGGAATGTCTACATTTTCAATTCGAAGCGAAATATAACCATCAGTCGGATTTGGATAAGGTTCTAAACAAAGACTTAAATCTTCTAATGCAGTTATTGTATAGATATAACTATCGGATTTAATACTGGCGCAACCGGCAAACGTAGTTTGAACAGAATAACTACCAGATTCTGTCACAGTCAAATCTTGATTTGTTTCATTATTAATCTTGATTTCGCTTCTGAACCATTGATTACCTTGTGTGCTAGAGGATCTCAATTTAAATTGGTCAACCAATGTTACGGTTGGCTTTGGTGGACGTAAATCGCTCACTAAAACTTGCGCAGAAGAACTGCACCCTGATTGTTGATTTAGGTTTGTCACCGATATTAGCGCACTCGAGCTTACTTGAATAGTTCGACTAGTTTCGCCTGTCGACCAAGCGTACAATATCTCAGGCTCTCCAGACGAATTGGCATCTAAAGTCACATACTCGTTACAAATGGAGGCTGTTGCTGGTACTGATGGTTTTGGTGTTGGCAAAACAGTAATATCAGCACTGCTTGATCCGAAGCACCCTGTAAAAGGGTCTGTAACTTTTAATGAATAGTTAAAATTGCCCGATATTAGCGTGTTAATAGATTGCACCGCAGTTGTATTATTACTAAGAATACCATTAATCAGCCAAGAGTAGGTCATCCCCGGATTTTGTGCATGGAACGGAACAACAGTAGAAAATTGGCAAATTGAAATGCCAGGCCCGAGATCAATTTGTGGGCGATTGTCAACAACAATGGAGGTGGCCTTTGATGAGCATCCATTCCTATCTGTATTAGTTGCTGTTACAAATGAAGCCTCATTGACTACGATATTTTTAGAAGTGGCACCGGTAGACCAAAGGTAATTTATTTGAGGGGCGTTGGTAATATCAGCGTCTAAAATAACAGGATCGGTGCATAGAGTAACGGTGGCAGGAAGTGAGGGTTTAGGCGGTGGAGCGGTTATCGCTACCTGTTCAATAATAGCCGTGTCTAAACCGCACCTATTTGTCAGCCTCAGAGACACGAGATATGATCCCGAACTCGCAAAATAATTTTTTGGATTAGGATCGGTACTGGAAGATCCATCTCCAAATGACCACAAGTAATTATCAATTGTTGAGGTAGAAACACCTTTAAATTCTGCGGAGTCACCTAAACAAGTTTTGATAAAAGAAATGCCAGCATTTGAATAGATGGGATTTGGAATACCAAACTCAGAAACATTCACTTTTGTGGTAACACTGCATCCGGTAACGTCCGTTACCATCACCTCGTAAATCCCAAGACTATCTGGTGTTAAGGTTGTTCCAACATCACCATTTGACCAGTTAATAATGGTTGGATTGCCGGACAAGATTATCAACTTAACTCTAAACTGATTACTGGCAGTCGCTAACCCTCTTGGAGGAGGAAACTCAGAATGACACGCTACGGTATCAGAAACTAGCCTTATGCTAAGAGGGCAGTTTTGACTAAGTCCTTCATAACCTAGACAGAGAAGAGATGCCAAAGCGACAAAAAATAAATTTTGTCTCACCATGATTTTAAAGTTCTGCATTGCTTACAGCAAACATTTTGAATAGATCGGTTTTTGCTAACTTTTTAATTCTAGTACTTATAGATTTGAAAGCACGATTTTTATCTTATTTAA
>DPSB01000419.1 GCA_003537495.1 Cytophagales bacterium
CCTTACGCCTTCCGGTTTTACCGGCACTACTACCACCAGCAACGAGCCCGGTTCCAATGGTTTAATTTATTATAACGATTCATTAATTCTTTGTCAGCATGGCGATCGCAGAGTAGCCAGAATGAATGCCGCACTAAGCAATCCGAAACCGGAGTTTATTTCCATAGCTGCTACGCATAACGAGAAACGATTCAGCAGCCCGAACGATGCAGTCTATAATAATAGTGGCGAATTATTTTTTACTGATCCCTCCTATGGCTTAGCCAAACACGATGCCGATCCGGAAAAAGAACAACCGCACAATGGAGTTTACAAAGTAAATACTTCAAGTGTGGTTTCACTTTTGGTAGATAGCCTGACTAAACCCAACGGCATTATAGTAATGCCCGATCAGAAAAAGATTATTGTTGCCAATTCCGATCCTAACAAAGCAACCTGGTATGAGTTTGAGTTAACCGATACGGACAGTGTAACCAATGCCCGCATTTTTTACGATGCTACTGCCAATCTTGCTACCGACAGAGGTTTACCGGATGGACTGAAAGTTGATAGCAACGGAAATATTTATGCTACCGGCCCCGGAGGCGTGTGGATTTTTGACTCCACCGGAAAAGTGTTGGGTAAAATCCGGTTAACCGAACTGGCCGCCAACTGTGCGCTATCGCCCGATGAAAAGACCTTATACATTACAGCCGATATGTATCTGGTACGAGTAAAACTCAGAAAGTAATGGAGGTTTGGATAACGGCAATGGGTTGGATTGGTTCGGTGGCAGTGATTGCCGCCTATGCACTAAATAGTCTGCAAAAAATAAAATCCGATTCGCTCAGCTTTCAAGTGTTGAATCTTGCGGGCGCAGTGTTGCTCATCATTAATAGTGTATTTAAAGAAGCGTATCCGTTTACATTCATCAATACCGTTTGGGCTGTAATTGCAGTGGTAGCCATTTTCAGAATGATGCACAAACCTGCAGTGAAATGAGGAAATTCATCGTGCTTATTTTCATCCTAACCGGTTGCGCTCAGGCACCCACATTTGAGAAAGAAGTTGATGGCATCTTTTCTTACCTGAATGGCAATACACCCGGTGGTGCGGTGCTTATTCTAAAAAATGATTCAGTCGTATTCCGTCATGCGTATGGACTGGCTGATTTGCAATCAAATGAAAAAATTACCACCCAAACTTTGTTCAACACGGGTTCTATTTCAAAAACATTTGTTGCGTATGTAATTCTTGCGCTGGCACAGGAAGGTAAACTTTCGTTGAATGATAGCATTGCCAGATTTTTTCCTGATTTTAAAAATCCGCAGCTAGCACAAAAAGTTCGCGTGCATCATTTGCTTACCCATACTTCGGGCTTGCCAGATAACCGCAGGCAACATTTGGATAGTGTGTTTCTGCTTACCGCGAAAGATCAGGAGAACTTTAATCCGATTTTATTAAACGATTCGTTGTTATTCGAACCGGGTTCGCGCTATGAATATTCCAATCCGGCCTTTAATGGCCTGGCCTTGATTATTGAAAAAGTAACAGGCAATAAATGGCAGGATGAAGTAAAGAACAGAATTTTTATTCCTGCCGGAATGAAAACCAGCACCATTACCGATGGCCCCTACCCCACTACAGGTGTAGCGCATGCCTATCTGAAAACACCAACTGGCTACATCGAAAAAGATTATGGCGAAGAACCCACGTTTGCTGCTGCTGGTAATGGTGGGGTGTGGAGTTCGGTAGAAGAATTAGTGCTTTATGAAAAAGCGTTGCGCGATCATAAAATCCTGAATGCAGACATCATCACAACATCCCGAACCATCTGGAATTATCCGCAATGGCAGGATGCTACACAACCTTTTATCGGGGCGAGTTGGTTTATCGGGCAAACCGATGACGGCCATAAGATGATATACCACACCGGCACACAAGGTGGTTTCTATGGCGATTATGTAAGCATCCCCGATAAGGGAATTGTGTATGTGATGTTGTGTAACATTCCTACACCACAAGAAGAAAAACGAACTGCCGTACTCTCTATTCTTAAAAAATACAACTGGCTCGATTAATTATGAAAAGAATTTTACTCATCATGCTTGTACTAGGTACGATTACCATACAAGCCCAAACACCAGAAGCCAAACTGATTAAAGAGTTTGATGCGTACGTAGAAAAATCGCGCAAGCAATACCAGGTACCCGGCCTTGCTATTACCGTAGTGAAAGATGGCAAAGTATTACTTAAGAAAGGTTACGGAGTGCGCCAACTTGATAAACCCGATGCTGTGAACGACCAAACGCTGTTTGCATGCGCTTCTACTACCAAAGCCATGACAGCTACGTGCATGGCCATGTTGGTTGACGAAGGAAAAATAAGTTGGGATGATGCGGTGATCAAACACTTGCCCGATTTTCAATTGTCTGATCCGTACGTTACGCGCGACCTGAAAATTCGTGATTTGTTTACGCACAACTCGGGCGTGGGTAACACCGACTTTTTGTGGGGTGTGATGGATATTCCATCGGATGAAGTGTTGTCGCGAATGAAAAACGTACCGCCTTCTTATTCGCTTCGATCAAGTTTTATCTATCAGAATATTTTCTATTTGTATGCCGGTAAAGTAATTGAAAAAGTAAGCGGCTCACCCTGGGAAGTTTTTATTAAGAAAAGAATTTTTGAACCGTTGGGTATGACGCGCACCTACCCGCATTTACAAATGGTAAACGATGCCAATCAGAGCAGCGAACATTATTGGGTAGATGGCAAGATAACCGTAATCAGTCGCACCAATGCCGATGCTATAGGCCCAGCTGGTAGTGTGTGGTCGTCTGTTGATGATATGAGTAAATGGGCAATCTGCATGTTGGATAGCAGCAAGTATGCAGGTGGAAGGTTAGTAAAACCAACCACCTGGGTTGAATTATTCAGGCCACAGGTAATCGTACCAGCCGATGAGTTTTATCCAACTGCCCAACTTACCAAACCCAACTGGACTACCTATAGCCTTGGTTGGTTTCAGCAGGATTATAAAGGAAAAAAAGTAAACTTTCATACCGGAAGTCTGGCCGGAGAAACTGCCATCCATGGTCAATTACCTGAAAGTAAGTTAGGGGTTTACATTTTCGGAAACCTGGATCATGCTGAAGTACGCCACGCCTTAATGTTCAGAGTTTTCGATGCGTTTGCATTGGGTAGCACCCGGGATTGGAGTTCAGAATTTCAAATGCTTTATACAA
>DPSB01000027.1 GCA_003537495.1 Cytophagales bacterium
TTGATATTGAAATTTGATTCGGTAGATAAAAAGAAATTTCCTTGCGACACATAATCGTATGCCACGTAACTTTTTGGCTCTTTCCAACTGCGATTTAGGCTATATTGGTTAATACCAGAACGAAGCATAATATCTAATCCTGGCATTACGGAATAATCAAGTTTTAATTGGCCAAATACATTGTCTTTGTAATAGCCACGCAAAAATTCATTAGCCTGAAAATATGGATTGTTATACCACGACTTATTGTAATTGCGTTGTTGAATCCCTTCGTTACCCTTTTCCCAATAGTTCCGCAAATCGTTTACGTCAATATCCGGCCCTGTCCATAATACAAGATTGTATAAGTAGTTAGTGGGGCCATAACCCGTCTCCGGAAAATTATCGGTGTATTGTCTGTTGTACGTAAGCGAAGCATCGGCACGCAAATTTTTAGCGAGTTTGTATCCACCTGAGATTCCGAATGAGGTATTGTTAAGTTGCGAGTTTGGAACTATACCTTTTTGATAGTTGTTTGAAACCGAAACTCTAAAATTACCATCAGCATTGCCGCTACTAATACTTATGTTATTTGTTGAAATAATTCCTGTTCTAAAAAAATCCTGAACGTTATTCCTGCCTCTTGATAAGAAGGGGGTAGGAATCCGATCACCAGTAAGTTCATCAATTGGACTATTAAACTGAGTTGTTTCCCAAAACCCACTAGGTGTACTCGGGTCAGGTTGATCCAACTTCGGACCCCAAATCCATCCACCACCCTCTGTTCCACCACCAGAACCATCTACATAGGCATACTGACCGTTGTATCCATTACCGTACGTGGTTTGCACTTCCGGAATACGAATAAAACCAGTTTGAAACATAGTACTTGAGTTTAACTCAACAGTAGTTTTTGCTTTATTGCCACGTTTGGTGGTAATCATGATTGCTCCATTACGACCGATAGAACCATAAAGTGCAGATGCATTAGCTCCTTTCAAAACATCAAAACTCTCGATGTCATCTGCATTAACTTTCCAGATATCGGCATCTACACTGGGCACACCATCTATAACTACCAAAGGAGTAGCACCTCTAAGGCGAATCCCTGGATCCTGAAACAAATCCGTTTGGTTCCGGATTTCAAGACCTGCTACTTTACCCGTAAGCGAGTTGATCACATTGGGTTCTCGCCCTTTTTGAATGGCATTACCATCAACCTTCTGCACTGCATAACCTAAGGACTTAACATCCTTTTGCACACCCAATGCCGTTACCACTACTTCATTAAGTGAGGTAACATCTTCCTGCATGTTGATGTTTAATGTGGTTTGGTTGTTAACCGCTACTTCCACTGTTTTATACCCAATAAAACTAAGGGTGAGTGTGGCGTTGGTAGTGCCAACCATCAAAGTAAATTTTCCATCGGCATCTGTAGAGGTTCCATTTGCCGTGCCTTTTTCAAGAATAGTTACGCCAGGCAATGCATTTGTTCCGTCTGTTACCCGGCCGGTAACTGTAAAACTTTGCCCGTGTGCTATACCGCCCGCTAATAAAAGCAGCAAGAAAACACCGATCAGCGTAAGCGTTTTTCCTGTGCCCGATTTGTTGTGTAAAGTTTTCTTCATACGCTTGTTTTTTGATTGAATGGTCATTCAATTTTTAATTTGAACAAATAAATGTACTTTTTTTAAATTTAAAAACAAGAGTTAGTTACATTAGTGTTAACAATGGGAAGAAAAAACTTAATACAGGTAAGACAAAAGGGAATTATACTCGCCTTTTACAAAGTAGCCCGCAAGCAAGGGCTGGAAAACGCATCTATTGCCAAGGTTGCCGATGCCATGCAGGTTAACCCCAGCCTGATCATGCATTATTTTAAAACCAAGCAAGATTTAATTCATGGTTTGATTGAGTACATTCTTGAACGGTATCGACTTATTTACACACCCTTAAACCAAATAGCCGATCCGCAGGAAAGGCTTGAACAGATTATTGAAAACTTGTTTTCCCGAAAATGGGATAAACTTTTTGACGATGGTGTTTTTTATAGCAGTTTCTCACTCATTTTTCGCGATAAGAAAATAAAAAAGCATTATAAGCTACTGCACGATAACCTGCGGCTAATGCTAACCGAAACGCTGAATCAGTGTAACGACATTGGTAGCATTGAAGTAGAAGATGTTGAAAAAACAGCTGACCTGATCTTTGTTTTTGTTGAGGGTGCCTACTACTATCTCAGCATGGTCTCAAATAAAGAGGAGTATAATCGCAAAATGAGTTATTATAAACAAACAGTACTCAACATGCTTTCCCTTGCTACGGTTGCCTAATTTAAGTACGCTTGTTGTAGTAGTAAAGCGCAAACAAACCGATAATTGCCCATACTGCGTTTACAAAAACATTTGGGTAATCTAGTTGACCTAAGGCATTAATGACCATTAACAACCCACCTGTAATATTAAGCCAATGAAACAAAGGCTTATCGGCTTGAATCTTTTTTGCACTAACAAGTATGTATGCTGTAATGTAAAATAATGCTCCTGCCCAACCCAATATGGTATATAGGTTTAACACGAGCCTGAGGATGGATTCGGCACCATTACCAACTTACTATATTATGCGTTTATGATGGACTGCACCACCTCTTCCGCTACACGCGTGGCCGAATTGAGGGCTCCATTTACAGTACCCGCATCACCCATACTATCTGTGGCTTCGCCAGCAAAGAACACTTTATTATTGATGGGCGCTGAGAAATCTATCCGGTCTTGTACACTTGAACCTGGTGGTAAATACGAAATGCCACCTTTAAAAAATTCATCCTTTCCCCAATCGGCCTTAAACCAAACACGATCGCCTTCAATAAAATTACCTACTGAATTCGGGTCTGGTATAAGTTGCTTGCGTACATACAATGAAGCCACTCCGTAAATAGCATCAAGTTCCGCCAACACGGCATCCAGCATGCCATCGCCCAAGTCAGAAAGTTCTTTGGCTTTGGGGCCATGCACGGTAACGGATAACGTTCTGTAAAATTCACTGCGCGATACTCCCGGATTAAAATAGGCGGGGCCTTCAGTACCGCCCCATAAATATCCACTATTGTCGCCCCAGAAATTTCGTTTAAAGTCTATGATAATCCGCAGGCAATGATCCATACCAATTTTATTCATGGCTGTAACTTTTGCTGCCGGTAAGCCAGGACTAAATGCAATACCTGCTGTCTTTAAAACCCCAAGCGGTGCCGTTACAATTACTTTATCAACTTCAACCTGATTACTGTTCTGATCGGTGAGAATAATTTTTTCGCCTGAGTAGTTAATGGTTTTGATTGCCGTATTCAATTGCACTTTACCTACCACTCCGCTAAAGCGCGAAGTAATCAGATCTTGCAGGGGATTGGTCTTGATCAGGTAAGCTACATTATCATGTTCAATCAAACTCAATGCTTCGGCTACACCTCTCGCACCTACCCTATCGCTATTTGAACCAAAACGATTACCCGCCAATGAATTGAGTAAAGCTTGTGCACGCGCATTTACACCTGCGGCTTGATTCATCGACACATCGCCACCAGCATAAGAAGGCAGGCTATCCATAAAATTTCTTACCGCTTGCAGATCAGCATCAGCACCCCAGTCGGTAGCCGACTTTGCCTGGTTCTCCAGAATAAATTGTTCTGTTGCTTGTGAATCTAATTCTATCCGTGTAAGCGTATAATTTTTAATAATGCTACCCCACGATGAATCGCTTCCATAAACCACTTCTGCTCCTAACTCAACCGGAAAATCGGCCGAAGTTTGTACCGCTATTTCGTGTTGATTGCGCAGCGAGCGCACGCGGCCACCAAGTTGATTGCTGGCCTCAAAAATGATTACATTAATTCCTTTAGAACTTAAAATATCGGCAGCATATAAACCGGCTGCACCTCCACCAAT
>DPSB01000630.1 GCA_003537495.1 Cytophagales bacterium
AACTTTGATGCCCTCAACCCACAGGAATGGCTACGGAATTAGTTTAAACGGCTAAAATCAGGGTTTTTCGATCTTATTATGGCATAACAAAAGTCCTCACAGCTATTCATTTATTCATATTTATCTATCTTTACACTCTTAATATTTCACTATGAGCGCAATTCTTTTGATCGGGATGCCCGGTATGGGCGAGTGGGTGGTAATCGGTTTATTCGTGCTGATTTTCTTTGGTGCAAAAAAAATTCCTGAGTTTGCAAAAGGTCTTGGTAAAGGCTTCCGCGAATTCAAAGATGCCGTTAAGGACGTAAAGAAAGAGGTGGATGATGCCGGTAAAGAAATACCGAAGATTGAAGAGAAGTAAGCATTGAATACCTCTGCTAACGTAAAAACTTCACACCCTCATTTTAGTAACGGCCAATCCTGTACGGATCGGGTTAACCGTTTTTTACAAAACATTGAAAGCAATAAACACCTCAATGCTTTTTTGAGTGTGTTTACCAACGAAGCACTTGACCGCGCCCGTTTGATTGATGAAAAAATCAAACAGGGCACGGCAGGCAAGCTGGCTGGCCTTGTAATAGGCATTAAAGATGTATTAGCCTACGAAAATCATCCGCTGCAGGCCAGCAGTAAAATTCTGAACGGTTTTATTTCAAAGTTCACCGCTACAGCTGTGCAGCGATTGCTCAACGAAGATGCTATCATCATCGGTCGGCAAAACTGCGATGAGTTTGCCATGGGATCTTCCAACGAAAATTCTGCTTTTGGGCCAGTATTAAATGATCTTGATAATACCCGCGTGCCGGGTGGCTCATCGGGCGGTTCGGCTGTAGCCGTTATGGCCGATATTTGCGATGTGTCTCTTGGTTCTGATACAGGCGGTTCGGTTCGGCAACCTGCAGCCTTTTGTGGTCTTTATGGATTAAAACCAACTTACTCGCGCATTTCGCGGCATGGTTTGGTGGCATACGGTTCTTCTTTTGATTGCATTGGAATCTTTTCCAAATCGTTGAAAACGATGGCCACTGTGCTGGAAGTAATTTCAGGGCCCGATGAATTTGATAGCACTGTTTCGCGACAAGCGGTTCCACACTTTGAAGATTCCTTACAACAAGCATCAAAAAAATTTAAGGTTGCTTACCTAAAGGATGCCCTAGATTCAGAAGCTGTGCAACCAGAAATAAAAACTGCTCTCCAATTAAAAATAGATCAGTTAAAATCGGCCGGGCATACGGTGGAAGGAATTGATTTCGCATTAAGCGAATATGTTTTGCCCACCTATTACATTCTGGCTACAGCCGAAGCAAGCTCCAATCTTTCACGCTATGACGGTGTGCGTTACGGTCAGCGCAGTCCCAACACTACCGATCTTCAGTCGATGTATAAAAAAACACGAGCCGAAGGTTTTGGTAAAGAAGTACAGCGTAGAATTTTGTTAGGCACTTTTGTACTTAGCGCAAGCTATTACGATGCGTATTATACCAAAGCACAAAAAGTAAGACGTTTGATTCGGGAACAGACCAAAAAAATCTTAACCGAATACGATTTTATTTTATCACCCACCACACCTACTACCGCATTTAAGATTGGCGAACACACAAATAATCCGGTAGAAATGTATTTGGCAGATTTGTTTTCCGTTCATGCTAATGTGGCGGGTGTTCCGGCTATCTCTGTGCCCTGCGGAAAAGATAAGCAGGGCTTGCCCATTGGTTTGCAGATTACGGCAAATGACTTTGATGAAGCGGGCCTCTTTCAGTTCTCGAATGTAATTCAGAACTTAGCGTAATTATAGCGGTTTAGTTAACCCTTAATAAATGAAGGTATTGGTTGTTTTAGTATTGAGTATTGTTGCCTTCCCCTCATGGGCGCAAAATCCCCTGCCCGATACTTTGGCTATACCCTTAACGGATACACTTAATGTTATTGATGAAGCAGATACCGTAGAAATGATGCCGGTATTTCCTGCCGAGGTAGAATTTATTCCCGGAGATGATACCCCTGAGTTATTAAGCGACAGACTTCTCTGCATTCAACAATACATTCCCCTTACGTATAACACTACCGTACACGGCTTCATTGATTATTTCACGGTGCGTAACCGCGATTATACGCGGGCCATGCAACGCAAAAAGGATTTGTATTTTCCGTTGTTCGAAAAGTATCTCGAAAAATATAATCTGCCCGATGAATTAAAGTATTTATCCATTATTGAATCGGGGCTTAACCCACGTGCTATTTCGCGTGCGCGTGCTGTTGGCCTCTGGCAATTTATGCCGGGCACTGGCCGCTACTTCGGTTTACAAACCGATTGGTATATTGATGACAGAATGGATCCCGAGAAATCCACAGAGGCAGCATGTCGGTATCTTAAACAATTGCATACCATTTTTGGCGATTGGGAACTTGCCCTTGCCGCATACAACTCTGGCCCCGGTACTGTGCGCAAAGCCGTAAGAAAATCAGGTTATAAAAAATCATTCTGGGAAGTTTACCCACATCTGCCACGCGAAACCCGAGCATATGTGCCCCAATTCATTGCCATTATTTATGCTATGAGCTATGCTGAGCATCATAACATGCTGGAAACGGTTCGCGAAGAATTTCCTCCTTACGATACTGTAACGGTAAATCATCACCTCCACTTAGGTACGTTGGCCAAACTTACGGGCACCTGTTTGGAAGATTTACAAAAATTAAATCCATCCATCCGGCACAACATCATTCCCGGCAACGGAAAAACATACGCTGTAAAAATTCCACTGTTTGCAAAAGTAAATCTGGATTCAAATCGGGTAGCCATTCTGGACTCGGCCATGCGCGTGGGTAAAAAAGAATCTGCCGTTATGATGTATGCTTCCACTCCAGCTTATGGTGTCCCCACGGTGTACAAAGTAGCATCAGGCGATGTGTTAGGTGGCATTGCATTACGTTTTAAAGTAAGCGTGAACGATTTGAAAGAATGGAATAATTTATCCTCAAATAAAATTTACGCAGGTCAGAAATTAAACATCTATGCCCCTGCACAAAAAGTAGTACAGGCAAAAAATACCGAGCCAGTGCTACTCTCGCCCAACACCAAAACCTACATTGTGCAACCAGGCGATACCCTGTGGGACATTTCGCGCAAAGTACCGGGCCTTACCGTTGAAAAAATTAAAAGTCTGAACAACCTGAAAAGCAATAGTCTGCAACCGGGCCAAAAACTTATTGTTGGCTAACAGGTTATTTGTTGTGACGATTTAACCCTGATAGAATTACAGATAGAGACTTTTACTATGAAATATATTCTTATTCCCGTATTGTTCATCATAGTCATTATTTCCTGTACAGAACCTGGCAGCGAAAA
>DPSB01000321.1 GCA_003537495.1 Cytophagales bacterium
GAGCGACCGCAGGCTTTGGCACTTCAATCAACCAGACATTAACAGCCACCACCAGTTTATCAGGCACAGCAACGTATACGATCACACCAACATCGAATGGTTGCGCAGGCACACCGATAGTAGTGGTAGTAACAGTTAACCCTGCATCGATAACTACAAGCAGTCCATTAGCGGTTACCCGTTGTAGTGGGGAAGGAGTGCTAAACTTCACTCCGGCATTTAATGTAGCGGGCACCACTTATACGTGGACAAGTTCAATCTCTGGTCCGATAACAGGTGCAAGCGTTACAGCAAGTGGAAGCAGCACGATTGTAGATAATCCAATTAATGTAGGAAGTGTTTCCGGAACAGTGACCTATACATTTATTCCAACTGCACCCGGAGGTTGTATTGGGGCAGCGTTTAATTATGTGGTAACGGTTAATCCCGAGCCAGTGGGTGCGAACGATATCAAAACAATTTGCAGCGATGAATCTGTAGGCTATAACCTTTTATTGAATGTAGCCTCGCTTGGAAATAATGTGGGAAGCACGTTTAGCTGGGTAGCTACCGACAATGTAAATCCATTGGTAACCGGAGAAAGTACGATTGCCGTTAATGGTCCGATTATTACAGACATCATAACTAACCTCAGCAACACCGATCAACTGGTAGTTTACACGGTTACACCAACTGGAACAAATAGCTGCGCAGGTGCCTCATTCCAGATTACCATAACTATTAAGCCTGAGCCGGTGGGTGTTTCTGCAACTGCCCCGGATATCTGTAGTGGATCTTCGGTTGGGTACGATCTGCAAAACAATATTAACACGTTAGGTAATTCGCTGGCAGCAAACTTTACATGGACAGCGGCTTCGCAAGCGAATGTTACCGGTGAAACTACTTCATTGCAGTCGGGCTCTGTTATTAATGATGTATTGATTAATAACTCGGGCGTGAATCAGGTTGTAACGTATACTGTAACACCAACATCACAAACCGGTACATGTTTGGGTAACACCTTTACCATTACGGTGAACGTTAATCCGAAAGCCATCTTCACAGCGGGACCTGATCTGGCGGTTTGTGTGGATCAGAATGATATTGAGATTCAAGGATTAGTAACATTTGCGCCAGGCGCTTATTCATGGTCGGGGGGTACAGGGACGTTCGACAACAATACACTTGAGAAGCCGCGCTATATTCTAAGCGCTGCTGATAAAGCGGTAGTAGTACCAACGGTGCGTGTATTAACTCTTACCATTGCAGCTTCTGGTGTTTGTCCGGTTGAAACGGAGACCATGAACCTGACGCTTAATCCACTTCCAAATGCTTCTTTTATTGGGCTTCCAGTTCCTGCAGCAGCTCCTGAAAATGGATCCGACATAAAACTGAATGCATTTCAGGCTGGGGGCTTGTTTACTATTGCCCCGGGCTCAGGGTTAACTGCAACCACTATTGATATTGGTACTGGGTTCGACCAGACATTTTTAACTCCTGCTAATGCTACTATTTATGATGGTACGCCAGCAACTATAAATACAATCACTTATGCCTTTACAGATGCAAATGGATGTGCCAATTCAACCTCTCAGAATTTACGAGTGAACCCTCTTACCAATGTTGATTTTATTGTTCAGAATTCTACTCCAGACAGCGATGGCGATTTCAGAATTTGTGCGGATAATGGGAACTTACTTTTAACCCCTGTAGATTTTGGAAATACAGGCATACCTCCAACATTTTTTGAGAGCTTAACTTCAGGCTTAACACTTTCACAAATTGGGTCGGATTATTTTATTCCAACAAATGGATTAGCTTCAGGTATATATACAATTCGATTTACGTATACTAACAGTGATAACGTAACCTCTTTCAAAGAAAGGAATATTAAAGTACAAGCAAGCCCCGTTGTATCGTTCACATCAACCGGCAGTTGTATTGATAGCCCTACTACTTTTACCAATACATCTACAATTAATGTATCAAATGTAAACACACCAGCCCCTCCAGCCATTAGTTTGGTAGAATGGAATTTCGGTGATTTCAATACAATAACAGGTGTTCCTGCGGGAACTATACCATTAGGAACAAACTCAGGCAAGACAACTGGCACGTATGGTAATCCAAGTCACACCTATGGCAGTGCAAGCAGTTTTACAGTATCCCTCAAGGTTACCACTACACAAGGTTGTGCCAGTACCTTCACCAACTCAACCCCGGTAATTGTAGGTACAATTCCGGTTGTTAATTTTGATTACTTCGCGATTTGTAATAACGATAGTACCGTATTTAAAGCCTTGATTACAAACCTGGGTTCAAGTACCATTGCCCAGTATAACTGGAATTTTGATGACGGTGATGTGTTGAGTGGCCTGGGTGCAGTGCCTCCCGCTACGCACGGAGGCAGAACCACGGGTTCATTTGATGAGCCTACTCATAAATACGTTAGTACAGGCGGTTACGATCCAACACTTTCAGTTACTACTAACTTAGGTTGTACCAGCTTGGTAAGAACAAGGCCTGTTACAATCGTACCTTATGTAACCGTAGTAGTATCTTCCAGTAATCCACCCGAAACTTTTGACACTCCGGCTGGCTGGTTTATCGAAAACCTGATTAATCCGGATGATAATACGTTTGTGAGTTGGAAGCATGGTGCTCCTGCAGGCGCAGAAATAACAGCGGCTAGCAGCACCGGAAATGTGTGGTGGACAGGAAACAATACCAACACATATTTCGCAAACGAGAAATCAGTAGTTAACAGTCCTTGTTTTGATCTGGATTTACTTGAGCGGCCGATGATTGCACTTGATTACTTCTCGGATTTAGAGAATAGCTTAGATGGTGTGGTACTACAATATTCTATTAATGGTGGTGCAACTTGGGAATTGGTAGGCCCGGCCATAACTGAAACCCGCGATCAAGGTATCAATTGGTTTAATGGTGCAGCTATTCCATCCAACCCGGGCAACCAGGTTTTAGGACAATTTGGTTGGACTGATGAACAGAAAAACTGGAAGAATGCCCGCTTTAATCTGGATATGATTCCAAAATCGGGTAACGAAAGGCAGCAAGTACGTTTCAGATTGGCATTAGGATCTAATGGTACCAACGATCCAAACAAGACTTTTGATGGTTTTGCCTTTGATAATGTATACGTAGGTGAGAAGCAACGCAATGTGTTGGTGGAACACTTCACTACTTCGCAACTTGGAATAAGTGTAACTGCAGATAACTATCTGAATGGACTATACAATACGCAATTACTGGATAGAGGATTCTCAGACTTCGATCAGATTCAGTATCACGTAAACTTTAATGGTGTTGATCCGCTTAACCGCGATAATCCGGAAGATCCTGCTGCGCGTGCTTTGCGCTATCGCGTATCGCAACCGCCCTACACCATTATGGATGGAAAATTGGAGCCTGGTAAGTTTACGGGCATCTATAATGAGATTAATAAAATAGAACTTGATCGCAGAGCTCTGGTTGATCCGGTATTTGATCTTGAATTAGAAGATTTACCAACAGCAGAGAATACCAAGATGAATGTGCGGTTAACGTTAACCGCAAGAAGGGCTTATACCCGGCCTATTCTCGTCAATGTGGCTTTACTGGAGAAAGATGTTAACGGTAATAAAAATGTATTGCGTAAAAATCTGTTTACTCCGGCAGGTCGGGTAATAGAATTACCATTTGGTGCGGGTGATCAGCGATTCCCTGAATCGGGCGAAGTGGTACTGGATGTTCCTATCGTAAATCCGAATGGGTTGATGTTAGTGGGTTATGTGCAAGACCTTCAAACCAACGAAATCTTACAGTCGGTTGTGATGCGCAACGGTGTGGCTCCTAAGCAAACCGATCCGATTACTGCTGTAGATGATATTCCAGCCAAAGCTGCGATTAATGCGATTATGATCTTCCCGAACCCGGCAAGTCTGGAGTTTAAGTTTGGATTACCGGCCGATGTGGCTCCCGGAACATCTTGGAGAATTTTGGATCAGCGCGGTATAACCGTACTTAGTGGCGACTTTGAAGGTGCGGTGAATGGAATTAAGCCAATTGATATTTCTGAACTTGCCAATGCCGTGTATTACGTGGTGATGACATCGCCACAAGGTGCAACCGTGCATCGCAAACTGGTAGTAGTAAATCGGAATTAAACTTTCTTACGCAACGAATCAACAACCTGATTCAAGGAAGCTGAAACTTCTTGGGCAAGTGTTGTTGTTTGTGCCGAACTGGGGTTATGCTTTGCTTCTTGCTCTAATAAAACCACCTTATCTTTTAAAGAATGAATTCCCATCAGGGTAATGGTAGGCTTAATTTTGTGAACTACTTTAGCAACTTGCTCCCAATTACCAGCGGTTGCATTTTGAGCAATTTCACTAATGTTGGTGGGCATAGACTCCAAAAAAGTGCCGATGATCTCATCTATAAAATCCTGATTGTTGTTCGACATTTTTCTCAGGTAACTCAGATCTACAAGCGTGTCGGGTTTACTTTCTTTAATTCCGTTTTCTTTTTTAGGAGCTACTTTACGACCAAGATGTTTATTAAGCGAGTTGAATAAATCCTGTTGGGTAAAGGGTTTTATAATGCAATCGTTCATGCCGGCATCTAAACATTTTTGATAATCTTGCTGCGTAGCATTAGCCGTGAGTGCAATAATCAATACGTTTCTTTTCTTCGGATCGCCCTGTCGGATTGCTTTAGTTGTTTCCAATCCATCCATAACCGGCATTTGCACGTCCATCAGAATTGCATCGAACGAATGATTGCGGATTTTTTCAAGCGCTACAACTCCATTCTCGGCTGTTTCAAAATGACAGCCCCACATTTTAAGAATGCTGCTGGCATAAAGCCGGTTAATGTCATTGTCCTCCACCAATAAAATAGAGTGATATTTAAATGGTTCTTTGCTTTTGGGTTGATAATGATTGGTTTCGACAGGCTTAGCTTTTTTACCGGCTTTGTATGGCAGATAGAAAGTAAATGTAGAACCTGAATTCTCTTTACTGGAAACGAAGATAGATCCTTCCTGCAACTCCACTAATTGTTTTACGATGGTAAGACCAAGACCAGTGCCACCATACTTGCGGGTAACGCTCGCATCGGCCTGGCTGAAGCTTTCAAAAATAGTTTGCAATTTGTCCTGAGGAATACCAATGCCCGTGTCGGAGATGTCAAATCGTAGCTTGTAAAAATCTGCCTTTTGTTTTTGAGCTTGTACATGAATTTTGATAGAGCCAACATGCGTAAACTTCACCGCATTGCTGATCAGGTTAATCAAAATCTGATTTAACCTAACGGGGTCTCCAATAAATATCCGATCGGCTTCTTTTTCCAGTGTATAGGTTAGGTCAATCCGTTTTTCTTTCGCCTGCATGCTGAAGGTTTCAGTCAGCGAGCGCAGGAGATCGTTTAGGTTAAAGCCAATTTTTTCCAATTGCATCTTGCCCGATTCGATAGAAGCAAGATCCAGAATATCGTTGATGATTACTTTCAGGTTATCGGCTGCACTTTTAATGGCATTGAGATAAGTCTTTTGTTCCTCGTGTGTTGGATTTTGACTTAACAATCCGGCCATACCGGCAATGCCATTAATAGGTGTACGAATTTCATGGCTGATGTTAGCCAGAAATTGTTCTTTTGCTTTTTGTGCGCGCGATAATTCTTCGCCATCTTTCTTGCGCTGGGTAATATCGCGGCAATCCAGAATCAAACCCTTAATGCCTTCTTTCCTGTTCAGGTTAACGGAATTAAACTCCAGGTATTTATAACTTTTGTCTTTGCACTTAAACTGAAACTCTATACCCTTGTTATAAGTTTTGCGTGTGCTTATAGAAAATTGTTTTTTAACGTAGGGCAGAAGATGTGAAGGAACGTAATCGAAAAAATTTTTACCAACAAGGCTGTTATTGCTATATCCTAACGTTTCGCGCACCGAGTGGTTGTGATACAAAACAGTGCCTTCGTAATCAACAATAAAAATTATATCCGATCCATCTTCAACTACCGATTTGTAAAACAGACCTTTTCGAACGTAGGCTTGTAGGGTTAATTTCATTTAGTGGGGTGGGGGTTATCATTTAAATACCAAGGTCTTCCATCTCTTTCAGGTAGCGATAGATGGATGATTTGCCAATGTCTAATCTTCGTGCTACATCCAGCACGTTGTTGTTATATTTACTCAGGTAGTTTCTGATTATGCGATAGGTGTATTCCTGCAAGGTCATTTCTTTCAGCAGCATTGCATCATCGCGTAGCGGAGTTGTAAACGTAATATCTTTTTCCTGAATTTCGTTTTCAGTGGCCATTACCGCTGCCAGTTCAATAATCGATTTCAGTTCACGAACATTTCCCGGAAACGGGTATTGCAACAACTTGTCTTGCGCTTGCGCGGAAAGTTTGATTTTCTTTAAATCGTTCTCCTTGGCAAACTGATCGAGGAAGTGCCGTGCCAATAATAAGATGTCTTGTCCACGTTCGCGTAAAGCAGGCAGGTGTATAGGTAAGCCCAATAAACGATAATATAAATCTTCGCGAAAGCGCCCTGCTCTTACTTCTTCCAGCAAGTTGCGATGAGTAGCTACAATTACGCGTACATCTAATTTAATTACCTGATTACCGCCAATGCGGGTTAATTCTTTCTCTTGTAAAACACGAAGTAATTTGGACTGCAAAGAAAGATCCATCTCACCAATTTCATCCAGAAAAATGGTACCACCTTCAGCTTCTTCAAACTTTCCTATTCTGCGACTGGCCGCTCCGGTAAATGCACCTTTCTCATGTCCGAATAATTCACTTTCAATTAACTCCTTTGGGATAGCCGCCACATTTACGGCTACCAATGATTTGTTTTTACGTTTGGAATTATAATGAATGGCTTTCGCGATTAGTTCTTTTCCCGTTCCGGTTTCGCCTGTAACCGAAACCGTGATTTGTGTTTTAACGGCCTTCTCAATCAAATCAAAAATCTTTTTGATGGCCGGACTTGTTCCTATAATACTTTTTTCAAACTCATACTTGGTGGTGATCTCATGTTTCAGGCGATCAATCTCCCGAATTAATGAAGTCTTATTGCGGGCATTTTTGATCGAGTTAAGAATGCGATCTTTAGCATCTTCATCTTTAGTAATGTAATCGAACGCCCCGGCTTTTAATAATTCAACTGCGGTACCAATTTTCTCTTGTGCGGATACAATTATTACACTGATGTCCGGGTCGAACTCACGAATCGATTTCAACACTTTTTCACCCTCCATATCGGGTAGTGAATAATCTAATGTTACTATGGACGGTTTTTTGTGAAGTTGAGCAAGGCAATCCTTTCCTGATGTGAAGTATTCAGGTTCAAAATCAGGATTGAGGCCCAATACATACTTTAAAAATTTAGTGTAGGCGGGATCGTCCTCCACTACAAATATTCGTACCTGATCATTTTCGTACATGCGTAACAGTTTATCTTTTAGTTCACCCAGAATACTGGTACTTTCGGCTAAAATATTTGAAATTTACTGCAATTCCAGCACGATAGAAAACCATGATTAAGGAATTTGAAAAACTTACCGCCCCTGAGATTGAACTGCTTCACAAGGCGCCAGTTTTAGTTTCTATTTTAATAGCCGGAGCTGATGGCAAAATTGATAACAAGGAAGTGAATCGAGCCATATCGCTTACCGAAGCAAAACAAAAGCAATCCCGCTCTAATCTGATGACCTTTTATGTAGAAGTAGGCACCGACTTTGAAGATAAGATCAGGATTGTGATTCAATCTTTGCCCTCTAAAGTAGATAAACGAACAATTGAAATATCAACAACGCTTTCGCAACTTGAAAGCATCTTTAGAAAATTAGATAAACAATTCGCGAAAGAGTTTTACACAAGTTTACGCGAGATCGCCACAGAAATAGCCGAATCATCTGGCGGTTTATTAGGTATGAAAACAATTGGCGATGAAGAAGCGCTTTTAGTGAATCTGCCCATGATCAAAGATCCGGCTACATTCTAATCTACGATGGCTTCAGGATCTAAGTACTTCAATAGCTCGGTTGTACCTTTTCGTTTAGTTTTTATCATGTGGCTGGTGTTTTCAATCCAGTTTTACTACCATTTCGATTTTGGTTTTCTGGGAATTAAACCGCGCACACTTGAAGGCTTGATTGGAATTTTTACCGCACCAATGATTCATGGTGGGTATATGCATTTATTGTCAAATACATTTCCATTGTTATTTC
>DPSB01000481.1 GCA_003537495.1 Cytophagales bacterium
AAGCATATAAAACCCGATAAAGTAGCCTACAAAAATGAAAATGGTAACAGGACCGTGAATCCGTTTCCGGAATTGAAGGAAGGCAACAGAGTTTTGTAGCGAAGCCGAAGCAGTATCCTCGATTTTTATTTTTCTTGAACGCCACGCACTAAATAATTCTATGATGATGCGAGTGGTCAATCCACCAATCATCAGGTTGTACCCAATTTTGCTCAACACATCCTGAAAGTTATAGAGATAATAGAAGTAAAACACCAGCACCAAAACAGTTATAGCAAGCACCGCGTCATTTCCGTAATGGGCAGCGAGCGTACTTTTCTTGCGTGCTTCGCCAGCTTCAATTAAGGCTGCAACATTAACCTTAGGCTGTTCGCTTTTTGTTTTGGCTTGTTGCCAGAGCGTGGTTACATCATCCAGTTCTTCGTCTTTCATCTTCAATTAATGTTTTTAGTCTCGTTTTGATGCGGTGAATTTTTACCCGCAAATTGTTTTCAGTTACGCCCATAATGCGGGCAATTTCTTCATACTCAATTTCGTCCAGTACCATCATCATCATTAACCGATCTACTTCTTCAAGCTGGCCAATAGCGCGATATAATATGTTTTCGTTTTCTTGTGCATGGCTGGTGCTATCTGTCTCGGCTTCAACCGTTACCGTTTCCAGGGGAACCTTAATTTTATTTTTGTCTTTACGGATTTGTAGCAGACATGTGTTTACGGTAATGCGATATATCCAGGTTTTATAAGAAGCTTCGGCCCGATATCCCGGTAAGGCATTCCAAATGTTGATAAATACATCTTGTGCCAGATCATGAGCCTGATCCCGATCGCCTTTCATAAAACCACGACATAGATTCAATACCATGCTAAAGTATTGCGCGTGAAGATTTTGAAAGGTTTGGTTTAGTGAATTCATGCTGATCAAAACATCTTACGCAGTGGGGTTATATTTTTTTAATTTCTGCTGAACATCAAAGTGAAGTAAAATAGCCAGCACGATTAGCAACGTACTCATTAGTAAAGGTATCATATAAATTTTATCAATCGGTAAGTACATGCCCAGCACGAATGCACCTACGGAAATAATGCCTGCTGCAAACGCATAGAGTTTATTCCTATAATACCAAGTGTAGGGAAAGAAGTGGGCACCGGTTATGATTACATACACCATCACAAAATGATCGGGTAATTTCAATAACACAAAGAACAAAAATGGAAAATAAAATAGCTGCGCAAAGTTTAGCCACAATCCAAGCGGACTTAATGGGTTGTGTTTCATTTTCCAGTCGGTTTTAAAAACTTTGGATAAAAGCAGTGCAAGTGGTAGCATTATTGCGCCTACGCAAAAGGTGAGTATTGATTTATCGTAGGCAGTGTAACCCAGCGTCCACAGGTAACTGATTATTAACCACACAATACTTGCGGCTACAATAAAATCCAAACCATTTTTAGCTTTAACAGAAAGTTCAATGCGCAATTGATCGAAGTTGTTTTGGGTTATCATATTACTTCGTTAAGAAATTATTGATTTGATTATAAAGCCACTCGGGTTGATCGAACATAATGTAGTGCCTGCCTGCCGGGGCAATTTCAAGTGTCTTGTTAGCCAGGTTAGCATATTGCTTTTCGTAGTTGGGTAAAACTATTTCCTTGGTAGGGAAGGGCGCACCCAAAATAAGTACGGGCACTTTAATCTGCGTAAGCGTTGGTCGAACATCAAGTTTTAATAAATCGGTATAACCATACACATAGGTTTTACGATCAGCTTCCAGAATCCACGACTTGATCAATTCTTGTTTTTCAGTAACGGTAGTCATGCCTTGAGCCATCATGGTAGCTGATTTCAGAAAGGCATCATCAGTCATTTCAATCATCTGTTTATTGTAGGGGCTTTCATATTGCAAGGCTTCCGCGGGTACTCCGGGCATCATTACCTCGCGCATACAAGCAAGCGCATCCACAATTATTATTTTATCAACTATATCACCCAGTTCTGCAGCCAGATCAACAGCCAAGTTACCACCAATACTATGGCCTATCAGTTTTAAGTTTTTCAACTTGTTGGTTTTTACATATTCCGCTAATTCTTTTTTAATGGTTGAATACCACGGCATGGCTATGGGTGCGTTGCCATTAAAACCTGCGTATGAAACCAGGTGTGCCTCATGTTTTCCTTTTAGGTTTGCCACAGTTTCGGTCCACACCGATCCGGGTGTCATAAAGCCTGGTAAAAATAAAACGGGAATTCCTTTGCCAGTCTTTTCAACCTTAATGGCCGGCTGCGCCAGAGCTGATACACCAATTGAAATCAGAAGCAAGACGATTAATTTTTTCATGGTTTTAAGTTTTTTGGTATTCAGATGCATACCCGACTCGATTATTACAGCTATCCGAAAATTTTTTAAGATTTTTGTGCAGTTAGTTTAACAACCTTTAACACCGCTCGTCAAAAACTCAACAACCACGTATTTCTTCAGCCGTACAAGGCTGTAACCCTAATCTGCCTCAAACCCCACATGATCCCCCATTTTTTACGCACCACCATTCTGGTTCTGCTTCCTTTTGTTTTGCTGGCTCAGAATAAGCCCGGCCTTCAATTACCGATCAAAAAGACTTCAACGCCCATTGTGCTGGATGGCAAACTGGACGAAGACACGTGGAAGGATGCTGCAGTGGCTACCAACTTTTTCATGAACTATCCTTACGATACGGCTCTGGCACCTTTCCAAACAGAGGCCCGGTTAGCGTTTGATGAACACATGCTTTACGTGTCGTTTGTGTGTTACGATGACGATACACCCGACCTGATGCAATCCTTGCGCAGGGATTTTGATTTCGATCGCACCGACAACATTGGTGTTTACATGGGTACATACAACGATCGTATTAATGGTTTTTATTTTCAGGTAACTCCCTATGGCGTTCAAGCCGAAGGTGTGATTGCCACCGGTGGGGCAGGCGATGAAAGTTATAATGATACGTGGGATAACAAGTGGTATTCGAAAGTAGTGCGCGAAAAAGATAAGTGGATAGCCGAGCTTGCCATTCCGTTTAAAAGTTTTCGCTATAAGAGTATTGAAGAATGGAATATTACCTTTTTAAGGTGGGATCGGAAACGTAATCTGGCTTCGAGTTGGATAGCAACACCTATTCAGTTTATACCCGCTTCGTTTGCTTATTCGGGTCAACTTACGTGGAGCGAATTACCACCTAAAAGCAAGGGCAACGTTTCCATCATTCCATTTGTGGCAGGTTCTGCTTCGCGCGATAATGAAGCTACGCCCATATCAACCAACAACGATTTGCAAGTGGGCTTTGATGCCAAGATTGGAATAACACCTGCTCTTAATCTCGATTTAACCGTTAACCCTGATTTCTCGCAGGTTGAAGTTGATCGGCAGGTAATTAATCTTACACGATTTGAATTTCAGTTTCCGGAACGCAGACAATTTTTTCTAGAGAACAACGATTTATTTGCAGGGGCCGGCTTTCCGGATGCGCGGCCATTCTTTTCGCGCAGAATAGGAATTGCAAAAGACAGCAGCGGTAATCTAACACGCGTGCCTATTTTGTACGGTGCCCGACTTAGCGGTTCACTAAATGAAAACTGGCGCTTGAGTGTGCTGAACATGCATACAAAAGAGAAGCTGGCAGCGGGTTTACCCGACCAGAATTATACGGTGGCTGCGGTGCAACGCAACTTCTGGAAGCAAAGCAACTTTACTTTATCATACGTCAACAAAGAATCTTTAGGGGTTAACGATCGCGATACGCTAAAATATTTCCATGAAGATTTATTGAAGTATCGGGTGAATGGCAGCGATACCATTCCGGCATTTAGTCGATACAATCGGGTACTCACAGCCGATCTGGATATGCGAAGTGCCAACAACACGTGGACGGCTAATTTTTATTATACCGGTTCTTTTTCACCTATGGTAACGGATAAACGATTATCGGGTGGTGGTTTTGTGCTTTATACCAAGCGCAAAGTAAATCTTGCTGCCGGCAGCACGTTTGTTCAAAAAAATTACAATGCCGAAGCCGGGTTTGTACCAAGTCGCAATGTGTATCCGGGTTTAACCAGTTATTTCGTAGAGGGTGAATACATCATGTTTCCAAAAACAAAGAGTCTGGTAAACATGGGTGTGGGTACAGAATTCAATGTGAACGTGATACCGGGTGGCAAGATTGCCGACAAGGCATTTAGCCTGGGTTATGGTTTTAATTTTATGAACACATCCGAACTGGTAGTTTATTATTATCAAACCTATCAACAACTCACCAGTTCTTTTAATCCGATTGATGATGAAAAATATACGGAGTTCAAATCGGGTGAAGAGTATAACTGGGATGGGGTGGGTGTAGAATTTAATTCCGATCAGCGGAAGCTTTTTTATTACGCATTCGAAACACGCTATGGTGGTTTTTACAATGGCAAAAATTTTAATGTTACCGGAGAAATGAATTACCGCTATCAGCCTTATGGTAGCGTGGCTGTACGATTTGATTACAACGATTTGCGGTTGGCCGATGGCTACGGTAAGGAAAAGTTGGTTTTGATTGGCCCCCGAATTGATCTCACATTTACCGACAAGATATTTCTTACCACATTTGTTCAATATAATAATCTGGCCGACAATGTAAACCTGAACGCAAGGTTTCAATGGCGTTATAAACCGGCCAGTGATTTTTTTGTGGTTTATACCGAGAATTACTTACCCGAAAACCTGCGTAGCAAGAACCGAGCGCTTGTCTTCAAATTCACCTACTGGCTTAATTTATAGATAAATCTTCCAGGTCTTTCACTCTGCTTAAAGACCTGGAAAGTTTAGATTCAACAAATCTTGGAATTAAGGAATATTGCTTTCAGGATAGTACCTTTGCTGAAATTTTAGTCAGCATGGCATTTGGTTTTTTTAAGAAGAGCGACAAAACTGAAAAGAAGGAAACTCCTGCAGGTCCGCATTACCACAACCTGGTGGTAAAGCAGGTAGTGCAGGAAACGAAGGATGCTATCAGTATTGTTTTTGAGCAACCTGAAAAAAGGTTTGTATACAAGGCGGGTCAGTTTCTTACACTAATTGCTACTGTAGCCGGTAAAGAAGTGCGCAGGGCTTATTCCCTCAACTCATCACCCATATCAGATTCAGATTTATCGGTAACGGTTAAGCGTGTGGATGGCGGGCTTATGTCAAACTGGTTGCCCGATAATATTAAAGCCGGTAGTTCCATTAAAGTGATGGAGCCGATGGGGCACTTCACCACCGAATTCAATAAAGCAAATAAACGCCACCTGGTTATGTTTGCAGGTGGTTCGGGTATCACACCCATGATGTCCATTATCAAAACCACTCTGGTGGAAGAACCGGAAAGTATTTGTTCGCTTGTTTATGCTAACCGCGATATCGATAGCATCATTTTTAAGAATACATTCGATCAGTTGCAGACTAAATACGAAGGTCGCCTACATGTAATTCATGTGTTGGATAATGCACCGGTAAACTGGCAAGGACATTCGGGTTTGCTTAACCACGATATGCTTTCAAAAATTCTGGAGCGTATCCCCGATTGGGGTATCGGTAACACCACGTACCTGATGTGCGGCCCGGAAGGGATGATGAAAAATGTGCAGACGTTGTTGGAGGCCCGACAAATACCAACCGACAAAATCTTTAAAGAAAGTTTTGTTCAGGGAACTATCGATAAAGAAACTAAGAAA
>DPSB01000607.1 GCA_003537495.1 Cytophagales bacterium
TCTGATTGTAATTCTAAATCAGTTTAATGTGTTTGGCGGGTAATGATTACAAACCTGTTGATAATAAAAAAACGCTCCTGTTGGGAGCGTTTTTTATTTCCTTAATGGTGGTCTCAATTCCCACAAAACTCTTCGGTACTTCCAATAGGTTGACCCGGAGGTGGCGCTAACAATACATCTTGTTTAAATTCATCGGGTGCTTCCTGAAACTTAAGTACTAACTGTGCCAGGTATGTGTTGTATGCCTTCCAACTCTCATCAGTAGCAGGCCGGGTTTGCAACCAAGCTTTTAGCTGATCTAGTTTTGCACTTGCAATAGCGCGGGCAGGTGCCGAGGCATCTTTGTTCAACGCCAGTTTGGTAAGATTGGTAAACAGCGCATAGTTAATGCTCATCTGTATCGCACCTTCATAGCCGCCACGCGCGGGAGCATTGAACGTTGCACTCACCATTTTATCAATTACGCTTTCCAAACTTGGTAACCGTGCATCGCGAGAGTGATGTTCAAACACCCGGTTGGCACGAGCCGGATGGAGAATCAAACTAAAAGTAAGATCAGCGGCAGTTTCTGCTGCTGCAAGCGGATCGAATGTTAAATCAGTTTTACCTTTTAGTAATTCGCGGTGGCGGCTATAACCCAACGGCCGCGGTGGTATTTGCTTCAATAAACTTTCGGGCAACATCAATGCTGAAGGTTGAACTGTTTTTAATAATGATTCCAATGCTTTTAATTCTTTTTGCGGTGTTAGCAACTCAGCAACCGGTTGACCATCGCCACGCAACGCATAACGATAATTCAATCCACCAATAACTTTTGCAGTTGCTTCGGCCTGGTAGCGATGGAAAAAATAAATCGGCACCAGTGCTTCTTCCAGCGTGGCCATCGGTGCGCCTGGTTTAATGTTGCGTTCACCAAAATTTTTCAACGCTACATTGCGTACTTCCAATACCCGATCCAGTTCTTCAGCCGGATCTTTTCCGTTATCCCACAAGTGCGCGAAAGGATGTGCCCCACCTACTGGTCGCGCATCCTGATCGGACAAAAAGGTAAGTCCTGCTTTCAATGAATTCTGAATTATCTCATTCAAAGCTTTCTCTTCATCAGTTCCATTTGGAAAATGTTGATAGCCATAAGCAACCATCACCTTATCCAATGCACCAATCTTATCATCATACGCGTTGCTTAAATCAACCTTACCATTTTTCAAAACGGCAATCGGGTGCGGGTAATCCATAACTGAAGCCAGGTTTTCTGTGCTGGATGAATACGCGTGCGCAATACCAATGGTGTGTCCAACTTCGTGGGCTGCTAATTGACGTAGGCGCGCCAATGCCATTTGTTCCATTTCTTTCGATACCGGTTTACCTTCTTCATACGGAGCAAGCAAGCCTTCGGCAATCAGATAATCTTGTCGCACCCGCAGTGAACCAAGATTAACATGGCCTTTAATAATTTCGCCTGTGCGGGGATCGGTTACTGATGAACCATACGACCAACCACGGGTAGAACGATGTACCCAGTTAATAACATTGTACCGCACATCCATCGGGTCAGCATCTTCGGGTAGTACTTTCACTTGAAACGCATCTTTGTAACCTGCTGCTTCAAACGCCTGATTCCACCAACGCGCACCATCCATTAATGCCGAACGGATAGGTTCGGGTGCACCTGCATCCATATAATAAACTATAGGTTCAACTGCCTCGCTTACTGCGGCCGTTGGATCTTTCTTTTCAAGACGATGCCTGGCAATAAATCGTTTTACAATGGGTTCGCTTATGGGTGTAGCATAATCATAATAAGAAATACCAAAGTAACCCGCACGCGGATCGGCCTTGCGGGGTTTGTAGTTGCTATCGGGCAACTGCACAAATGAATGATGTTCGCGCACCGTTATGCTGGAAGGCGTAGGAACGACATCGCGAACAAATGCACCTGTGGGCTGACCCGCGAATGTAAGTGTAACTTCAAACTCGGTGTTTTGTGGAAAGTTTTTAGTGCGTGGCAAATAAAATGCAGAACGCGATTTATCCAATGTATACGTTCCTTGTTGTGTTCTGCGCAATGTACCCGCTACATCGTGTGCGTCTTGTAAAAGAAAATCAGAGGCATCAACCAATACTTTACCACCTTCTTCAGCCAGAATGGTGAACCCCCATAACACTGATTGCGCAAAAGCTTCTTCTACGGCCTTGCGTTCAGCAGCATCATTTGAGATGGCCCGGAAAGAATAGTTAGGTTCAATCATCAAGATTTTTGGGCCACGTTTTTCAAACTTAACTATTCGCTCGCGCCCAAGTTTATTGCGATCTAACCCAATATCGTTTGAGCCTACACCAGCTGTTAGCGATTCCACATACAGCAATTCGGTATTCAATTTATCTATCAGAATAAGAACCTTATCCTGTTTTTCGTCATAATAAAATTCTACAAAGCCAGGATGCTTTTTAAGACCGGCAATCTTTGCTTCGATAGGCGAAACGGTAGGTTTTGAAATGGGTTCAGGTGCTTGTTGAGTTTCTTTCTTTCGCTGGGCCAGTACGTTGGCGGAAACAATAAGGGCAAGGGAGAGTAACAGGTATTTCATAAATAGTAGATTTTTAAAATTTAAAAACAATTCTACCGCCAATACGCACTACTGAGTTTACTTCAAATCAACTTAAGTAGCTTAGTGCCTTAGTGGATAAAACTTTTTTCCATAAAAAGGAAAGCTAAAGATTTCTGCCACATACCACAACACAAATTATTTGGCGCTTGTGACTTTCGTAAAACCTTCGGATTATTAGGAGTGTAACCGGTAGGCTTTAACCTGAAATCGCATGACGGACGATGAAATCCGGAAGGAAGAACACGTAATTGAACGCTCGAAAAAAGACCCGCGTGCTTTTGGCGAACTGTACGAGAAGTACTTCGACCGGATTTTTAATTACATTCTCAGGCAAACTGATGATGAAGAACTGGCTGGCGATCTATGTTCGCAAACCTTTGTTAATGCCCTCAATAATATTAAGAGGTATGAGTTTCGGGGGTTTCCGTTTTCGGCCTGGCTCTATAAAATTGCTGGCAACGAGGTAAACAAACACTATCGTAAAAACAAAGGCAACAAAATTTTCAGTATTGAAGAATTGAAAGTGCGCGAGTTGGTAGAACAGGGAACTGACGATTGGGATGAGGAATTAATTTCACAACTTATTCGCTATATGAACGAGTTACCAACCGACATGATTCAGGTATTGGAACTTCGTTTTTTTGAAGACAAGGATTTTAAAGAAATTGCATTTATTCTGGATATGACTGAAAGTGGCGCCAAAATGCGAACCTACCGGGCATTAGATAAACTCCGGACAAATTTTAATTTAAAAGTAAAGTACGATGGGTAAGCATGAAATACGATTGCGCAGACAACGCATGAGTGCCCGCGGTAGCGATCGGTACCGAAACTACAATGCTGTACTGAAACAACACGGCAATGAAAAGCGCATTAAACAGATTACACGCATCTTCACATTCTTCTTATTGATTGCGGTAATCATCATCATTTTTATAGCTATTACACGTTGGGAGAAAAAGCAAAGCCCAAAGCCCGAATCGAAAATAAAAACTTCTGCATTAACAGTGACGTGACGATGACGCTTGCATTATCAAGGTATAACCAACCTTACCTTAATTATGGAAGCCAAGAAAAATCCCAACAAAGATGTACATCGGCAATCGGGAAAATTTTTTCTGATTGGATTAACCCTGAGTGTAGCTACAGCCATTACCGCATTTGAATGGCGGAGTGAGAAGAAAGATTATGTTATCGATTCTTCAGATGAACCCATTTACGATGGAGCATTCATAATTAAATCTGAACCAATATCAGTTGATCAACCTAATAAGCCTAAAGAACTAAAACCACAGGTTATTAAACCGCTGGTAAATCTGGTGGCCACAACTGAGCTGATTGAAGAAAGTAACGAAGAAGCTATTGAACCCGAACAATCCGATTTTACTCCGATCCGGTTTGATTCAACTACAACTACTGTTGAACCACCAGAACCAATATTTCTTGCTCCAGAAGTTAAACCTGAACCCGTTGGCGGCTTTGAGGGTTTCTACAAATTTGTTGGCAAAAATCTGAAATACCCGAAGCGCGCGCAGCACACCAACACTCAGGGTAAAGTCTATGTAGAATTTATAGTTGATAAAAATGGCATTGTTTCCGATTTGAAAGTAGTGAAGGGAATTGGCAGCGGCTGCGATGAAGAAGCCATGCGTGTACTGGCACTTACTAAATGGCAACCGGGCCGCCAGCGCGGCAAGGCTGGCA
>DPSB01000232.1 GCA_003537495.1 Cytophagales bacterium
GGGACGAACTTATGGTAGAAAAATTTTATAAGAAAGTAGTTACAAGCTCCGGAGGAGCGGCCTTATCATTTCACATCAGTTTGAGCTGTATCATGAAGCAATAAATCCACAAGCCGATTGGCAATTATCTCATTGCCCGATTTAGTTACATGACAAAAATCGATGTAGATGTACTCTTCGCCATTAAAGGCTTGTGAAAAATTATGAATCCACGGTTGGTTTTGGGTACTGATTATTTTCTGTACTTCATCGTACACAAAGCGAAAATTATTACCCAACTCCGCATTCAGTTCAAGGTGATCGATACGCGGTGAACCCACATACGCTACCGGTTGCAGAACGGCTATAAATTTACCACCCTTGCTGGTCACCAGTTCATTCGCCATCTCCCAATTTTTTACAAGCATACTCGCTACGCTTTTTCCCTTGTCGGAGTTAAGGCAATCGTATTGCGATGGCCGATTGTCGCCTTTGCTTTGCTGGTATTGAATTACCAATAAAATATTTTCGGTAAAAAGATTATTGAGTACGGTAAGGACAAACTGCCGCGCACCGCCATAAATCTTTTTATGAAACAACGGAATTAACCGGTGGCCGGGAAGTTCTTGTATTTCATTGGGACAACGAAAGGCAGCATCGTTTACGCCATCATAAAAGATAACAACATCGGCTGTTTCACCTTTTGTATACATGGAAATGAGTGCATCTAAATTTTGGCGCGAGTTGTAAGCCAATTGCCCATGATTAATCACCGTGCCGGTGTTAAGTTTTTGATGTACTAAAGCAGGAATTGTATGGGCATCGTCCGATCCTTCGCCCCACATAGTAGAACCCCCAAAAAAATGAATTACCGGATTGGCGCTTGCACCAGCCGGTGGGGTATGCGTGCGTAGCCCTTGCTCATTTATAGATAATGTCTTTCCCTGGTAAGGCAACATCTGCCATTCGGCAAATGGTTTATACCGATGCGCAATACTATGATAGTCGTGAAAGATTGCTTCGGCATATTCCTGTTCACCTTGGTAAGCGGGCAAAAGGTGTCGCTTTTCGCCACCCTTTTTGGCCATGTAAATACCAGCGGCCCAGTTGGTGATGGCCAACAAAATCAGAAATACAACCACACTGATGGTTATACTCTTTAAATAAGAAAGAATTTTTTTCATCATAAACATAGTAAAGGTAACGGTGCGAGAGGTAACATGAAACCAATGGCGTTACTTCTGTACGATTAGTTTGTGGCGTTCAATGCCAAACTTCCCTTCAAGGGTAAACACATAAAGGCCGGAAGAAACTGTTAACTCAATTTCAGAATCCGTAAACAAAATGCCCGATTGCATAACCTGACCTACTTGATTCAATAGTTTATATGCCGTTGGAGTTGTTATCCCTTTCACGTAAAGCATTTGCTGCGCGGGATTTGGATAAAGTTGAATGTCAGACTGCACCTCAACGCCTGTAATCACGTACGTAAAAGGTGCCGAAGTTTTTGAACACGAGGCTTTTTGTACACGCACCTGATAATCGCCACTTACTGCCGGTGTATAACTTGGTTGAGTAGCTCCTGCAATTACTTCACCATTCAACAACCATTGATTACCCGATTCAACAGTTGATTTCAAGATGCCATCGGCAACTGAAATTTCAGGGTAGGGTAGATCTACCTCGGCAATTAACTGAAAGCGTTTTTTACCAAATGAATTTGGTTGTTCCGTAACCTGAAAGCTGTACTGCACATGGGGTCCTATTGTTACCATCGAATCAAGATGACTGTCTTGTAAGAGAAATATGCGGTCACCATCCAGAGCCGACCCAGAAAAACCAAATACATAAGTACCGGGTTTTGTATTCTCTACTGTAAGTGCCTGTGTTATGCTGCAGGTATCGGGCATATTTTTTATGGCCACCAAAACTGAATCTGCAGTAAGTGTGGCTAAATTGTAGTAACCATTTTTTTGTTTCACACCATCGTATCGGGGATCGAATGCAAGACCTGTGCGGTTGTTGAATTTTAAAAAAGTACGATCTGTAAGTTCACCTTGGTTTAATGAAATAATTAAGGACGAAGTTGTTTCGCCTTTTGTACGAAACAGTGAAGCCTGCGAATTTACTTTAGCTGTTTCCTGCACGGCAAGTGTTGGATTTGCGGCAGTAGCCTTTACCCAAAACGCTTGCCCTTGCGCAATCAACCCTACAAACTCTACATCTCCTGTTTCACCATCCCAAGATAAAAACCGACCATTCTCAACTTCATTGTCTCTAACATAAATAGTTGGATTAACTCCGGTGCTTTGCCAACCGGTTGTGCCCCATTGTATGGGTGCCGCATATGGATTGCCCACTAAACTCCAGCCAAGGTTTGGATTGGACGATCCTTCGTTCAATTGGAAACCAAAATTACCCACCTGAACTTCTCCGGCTACTTTTATCACAGTATGATCTGTTGCTTTTCGGATAAACACTGAATAGCCGCGGCCCAATGAAAATTCTTCTGTATGTGTAGCGACAGGATATGTCTGCCAGCCCACTGGTTCCACATAGCGATATAAGGAAGGGTTAGCCGTTAAGCCTGCACCGGTTGAACTGCCAATGAAATTTCCCGTTACCGGAACAGACTTTTGCAGATCGCTCACGGTCACATTTTTTACCGGAAAGCTCAAGTACCGATACATGCGGCCCGGATCAACAAAACGTTGAAAGCGAACAGCACCCAGAATATTTCCGGTGCCTTCCACGCGTTCGATGCGTGCAGTTTTGGAAGCTGTTGAAATCAGTGTTAAAAAATTATTGGCGTGTAATGCGCCATTGGAAATTTTAACCCGATCGGTAAGAAATACGGAATCGCGAAGGTAAAATGCCCCACTACCGGTTAAGTTTGTAGCCAACACACCAAGGGTATCACGGGTAGGTTGTGTATATAAATTGGAATTTAAACTGCTGCTGGATGTTACGGTTAGTGTACTTTGATCAAATGAAATCTTACCGGTTTGGTTTTGACTGTTGATCGTTCCGGCTCCGGTTATGGTTGAATGATTTTTCTCCAGGTTCAACTCACTTCCGGTTTCAACAACTACTCCGCCACCGGTGGAAGTACCAAACTCAAATGTTTTTGGAGTTGTACTCTCCGTTAACGTTACAACGGAATTACCCGTAACAGCAAGCTGATTAAAAACTGCTTTGGTGCCCGAAAGCGTTATAGCACGGGATCCACCTCCTGAAAATGCTAACCCAAACTTTGTAGTGGGATTAAACTCGCCATCTTCTTGTAAAATAAGATTGCCGGTAAGGTTAATTACACTGCTGTTATTGGCGGCCCCGTTTAAAATTACATTGTTGGCAATTACAAGATTCCCGGTAATAGTAGTGGTGCCACTGCTTAATGTTTTTGTTCCGCCAGTTATTTCCACATTCCCGTATGCGTGTGCGGGAATGGATGTAGCACTGCTTCCAAACCGGATGGTTGAAGTAGGAGACACCGATCCGAAGGCAACCGGCAAATGTGTATTTACATTCACAATGCCATTGCCTTCTATATTGATCACACCTGTAAATCTATCACTCACGGTCATCTCGCCACCATTACGAACCCACAAGGCAGATTCATTACCACCAATAGCTAACGGTCCGCTTTGAGTGGCAACCTTGTTTACATTAAATACCTGAAAATTACTGCTAGTGTTACTGTTGAAGAAAGTTGGGGAAGTACCACTGCCATTACCGGAAACATGATTGCCCCATGAAGCCAATAAGCTTAAATCTTGTCCGGGCTTTGGATAGTAGTTTTGAAGAATGGGATTGATAACAGAAAATTTTACGCAATGCGAAATCTCAGATGTTCCATCTCCATTAGAACCCGTGTATGGAGTAGCGCACACAACATGTTCTCCAGGTAACATTTTCCAACCATTAGGAAAATACCATGCGTCATTAGGATAAACAAAAAAACTGGCTGGGTTGCTCCATCCATCCAATTTTCTGGTGTATTGGTTACCATTAATCTTAAACACAATGCTTCCACCACCACCGACCATAGTTGCCCGTACGTTAAGATCATTAGTGCCCAATATAGTTTTATCAATAACCTGCTCGTTTACCAAAGATCCAATCTCTATGTTGCCAATAGCAGCATTGGTAAGTCTTAAGCTGGTTACACTTTTCATTCCCATCGGAACTGAACCAAACAATTCAACCGTAACATCATCCGTGCTGATAGCTCCAAGATTATCCGTTACAGTAAGCCGGAATTGAAACGTGCCTGCCAGTAGGTTCGTAATTTTTAAAATGCGGGTATTGGTTTGTTGTAATGTAAGTGCAGCGCCTGCCGTTTGTGTCCATTGTACCGATGCAATAGTACCATCATCATCGAAATAATCACCGAACAGGTAAACGGTGGCATCTGTTGTAAGAAATTTTTTATCCGTACCCACATTTACATAGGGAGCAACATTAGCAGGGGAGTTTTTCGTGAACTTTAAAAGCCAATCATACACGGGGTAACCAGCAGTAAGATTATAAAGCGGATTCCATACGCTAACGCCAGTGTGTTCACCGG
>DPSB01000593.1 GCA_003537495.1 Cytophagales bacterium
AAGTCTTTATTTGACGAATGTTTTGATCTCCTGCAGAACGTAATTTCCCGTGCCCGGAAATTAGAAAACTACTACGCCCTGCTCATTGCTTCACGGCTCGAACTGGAATATCTCTTATCACTTAATTTTCCCGGTATTGATGAGAAAACATTGCTCCACAAACAGTTCCGGATCAATGAAGCCATGCGTATTACGCAAAAAATAAATCAGCAGTCAGCACTATACGAGTTACTCAAACACCGTGTTCTTCACAAGGGTAATACGCGCTCTGAGCAACAGAAGAATGAATTAAATGATTTGGTAGTAAGTGAGATGAGTCTCGTTGCATCATCAAATGTTGACAACTTTGAGATTCAGAAACTGCATCAACTGTTTCAGGCCAATTATCTCATAAGTGTTGACGATTATAAATCAGCCCTTCATTCATTCTATGAATTAAATACGCTGCTTGAAAACAACAAACAGCTATGGTCTAACCCACCTATTTATTATTTACTGACACTTGAGGGTATTTTAGATAGCCTCCGCAGCTTACGCAATTATGAAGGCATGATCCATTTTATTGATCAGCTCAGAAAACTCAACAATCCTTCCTTGAACTTTAATGCCAATGTTACATGTTTGATATTTTTATACGAGGTGTTCCCCTTACTTGACAAAGGTGATTTTTCAGCCAGCGAGAACCTCATGCGTAGCTATAACGAAGAGTTATTCAAGAAAACCCATTTGCTTAGCCTTGCCCGTAATGCTGAGCTCAGTTTGTATACTGCCCTAATCTTTTTTGGCATACGGGATTACGGTAAAGCTCAGAAGGCTCTGAGCAAAATCATCTTTATTGGAAAGAGTTATACCTCGTTACCAATCTACCGAACCATTCGACTGGTAAACCTGATGATCTTATATGAACGAAAAGATTTTGATCTCATCAAATACGAGACCCGGTCCATAAAGCGCGATATGCATGTGGTAGGAAAAGAGTATAAGATTGAACGCAGTGTACTGAGCTTCGTCAACAAACAAAATCTGCCAGCATCCGGCATGAAACGTAAGGCATTGTGGGAAAAAATAAGTGAGGATCACGAAAAAATTCGCCACGATGTGTTTGAACAACAAATTCTCAGACTGTTTGATTTTTCAGCATGGATGGAGAGCAAAATCAGGAAGGTATCTCTATCAGAAATTTTGATAGCTAAATTTTGAAAGGTGCTGACCTTAACATCCATGAAAGATGAAGGAGCAAAGCGTTATTGGCGGTTTACTTGACCAACAACGGTAAGGATTGAATGGTGCTTGTCGGGTCGATACGCTTGATGGGCTTTGCATGACTGAACCCAACTTGATCAGGTGTTATTTTCCACCGCTTACATCAATAAATGTTCCTGTTGAATAGGACGACTTTTCTGATGCAAGCCAAAGTATGGCGTGGGCCACGTCTTCGGGATGCCCACCGCGTTTTAGGGGTATTGAATCTTTTAAACGATTTACCCGATCTGGCTCCCCACCGTCTGCGTGGATGTCAGTAAAAATAAATGCGGGGCGCACTGCGTTCACGCGGATTCCTTCCTCGGCAAGTTCTTTAGCAAGTCCGACTGTAAAAGTATCCATGGCCGCTTTTGACGCTGCGTAGTCCAGGTATTCTCCCGGTGCTCCCGTCACGCTTGCCCGTGAGGATACGTTGATGATTGCACCGCCCAAACCGCCTTTACTGTATGCCATATGGCGAATGGCTTCTTGTGCACAGCAGAACTGAGCAAATACGTTGGTAGAAAAGATTCGCGCGATCCGGTCCATGCTCATGTCTTCAAATTTCATTTGCTTTTCAAGAATGCCTGCGTTGTTGACCAGCACCGTTGGGCGTCCCAATAAACGATTTGTCTCAGTGAAAAGACGTGCGACATCTTTTGACTGTGTAATATCTGCCCGAATAGCGATTGCCCTTCCACCGGCCTGATGAATTTTGGTGGCGAGCGCATTTGCAGCTTCTATCTGGCGATGATAGTTGATGGCCACAGCATAGCCTTCCAATGCTGCAAGCCAGGCGGTAGCGGCTCCAATGCCGCGGGCGGCTCCGGTGATCACCATAACTTTTGAAGATGATTCCATAGGTTGATTATTAAGATCAAAAAACCAATTTCTTATTTACAGGCACTAAAGCAGAATATGATGTGAATTAGGAGATAGCCCCGACCTGATGATGTAATGTTGCTTTGAGCTTGATGAGTTCACCTAGCAGCAATACCTCCCGAACGTCATCTGCAAAGTTTGACCCAGCCACCCTTGCGATTGCAAAATTGAGGGTGTCAATTTCCGTCTGGCGGCCCTTCTGAATATCTTGTAAAGTAGAAATCAATTGCTGGTCTGATGCTTTGCTAATCCGGAGCAGATTTGCCTCCACTTCATTGGCCTCGAGTTGCACGCCATCCCTTTCTGCAATAGCCACACAGGTGTAAATGATTCCACGCGCCAGACGAAGTGCAGTTTCCTCTCTATGAAATACACCGTTATCAGTTTCAAGAAGGGGGCAGATCGAATTAAAGACGGTGTTGATGATAGCTTTGCTCCATACGTTGCGTTTGATTTGATGTTCTGGTATAAATGAAAAATCAGCCGTGGACATGATGTGTGTGATCTCCTTTAACAAGCGTTCATCACCCTGCACCAATCCCACAGGACAAGGTGCTACTGGCTTAAAACGTACAATTCCACTTGTGGTCTGGCTGGTAACAAAAAGGACGCATCGGAACAGTTGCGGGAAATGCAAAAAGGGTGTTTCGATACCCAAGCCGTTTTGCAGCAATACAATTGGTGAGGTGACCGATTTTGTTTGGAGTGTTGCTGCGAGCGCTTCATTTCCAAATGATTTGGTACAGATGATTATGAGTCCATCGAGTGTGGCAAGTGCGTTGAGCGTGACGACCGGAATGTTTTCAGTGAACGTGTTGCCCCTAACCTCCACCGTGATTGCTTCAGTGCTTGCGCTCCCATCATTCACGCTTC
>DPSB01000202.1 GCA_003537495.1 Cytophagales bacterium
ACATCAAAGCCTGCGAGGTAAAGTGCATAGGCCATTTCACGATCCCCGTTTACACCTTTCTCACGAATAATAGCAGCTTTGATTCCGCTGGGCGTTCTGCGTTTTGGATCGATGTTGAAAGAAGCGAAACTTCCGTTAAAATTTACCGGAAACGTATACTCCAGCGGTTGTTTAAAAATATTATCTCTACGCTGTGCGGCATGACCTTTGGTGCGCTGCATCGAATCTAACAGGTAAGAAGTTTTAAACCACATATCTCTTAAATTATCAATTGTCAATTGTCGATTGTCAATTGTCAATTGCCTTGTATGTGTTACTTCTCCGAGAGAAATAAAATTAATTCCACCTTTATTTAAGATTCCCTCAACAGCATTAACATTCTCAACCTGCAATACAATACCAGGATTTTCTGCAAAGAGTACTTTAACAACATCAGTGCCCAGTTCGCTTATGCTGATGTTCATTCCTGCACTTGGAGTGGGGAAACACATTTCAAGCAGGGTAGTAATTAGTCCACCGGACGAAATATCGTGACCAGCTAAAATCAGATCTTGTTTGATGAGTTGTTGCACCGCTTCAAATGCAGCAACAAAATAATTTTCATCAGTAATGGTAGGTGCAGTTGTGCCGAGTTGATTTACAATCTGCGCAAAGCTGCTGCCGCCTAATTGAAAACTATCTTTTGAAAAGTCGATGTAAATAATTTTTGAACCTTTTACAGGGTGCAATGCTGGTGAAATGGTTTTCCGAATATCACTCACTTCGGCTACAGCCGAAATAATGACCGTGCCCGGTGAATACACTACTTCTCCATTCGGATATTTCTGCGTCATCGAAAGTGAATCTTTACCGGTAGGAATATTGATTCCAAGTTTGCAAGCAAAATCACTCACCGCCTCTACAGCTGCATACAGCCGCGCATTCTCACCTTCATTTTTGGCGGGCCACATCCAGTTCGCGCTAAGCGAAACACCTTTTAACCCGTGTGTTAACGGAGCCCAGATAATATTCAATAACGATTCGGCAATAGCCAGCTTGCTACCGGCCGCTGCGTTAACCAACGCAGCACCGGGTGCATGACCAATACCGGTTGCAATACCTTTATTACTGGTGAAGTCAAGTGCCATTACAGAAACATTGTTCAGCGGCAATTGAATTTGTCCGCAGGTTTGTTGTGTAGCTACACGACCCGTTACCGATCGATCTACTTTATTCGTTAACCAATCTTTGCAGGCTACTGCTTCCAATTGTAATACTTGCTCGAGATAGGTAGTAAGTTGGTTTGCATCGTAACTCACTTCCGCGTAAGCGATGGTGGTGGTTTTATCTTGCAGAATGGTTTTAGGCGAAGAACCAAACAAATGACTCAGTGCCAGTTCAACCGGTTTTGTGTTTTTCTTATTGTCAACAAACGTAAACTGCTTATCGCCTGTAGCCGTACCCACAACATACAAGGGTGCGCGTTCACGTTCGGCAGCACGTTTTAATGTGTGAACATCTTTTTCGTGCATGGCAATGCCCATGCGCTCCTGCGATTCGTTGCTGATGATTTCTTTATCGGAAAGTGTAGGATCGCCCACAGGAAGTTTATCGATCTCCAACATGCCACCGGTTTCTTCCAGCAATTCGGAGAAACAATTTAAATGGCCACCGGCACCGTGATCATGAATAGAAACAATCGGGTTGTGTTTGGATTCCACCAACGCACGAATGGCATTCATCACCCGCTTTTGCATTTCGGGGTTGGATCGTTGCACGGCATTTAGTTCGAGCGCGTTGGCAAACTCGCCCGTAACTACCGATGACACCGCAGCACCCCCCATACCGATGCGATAGTTATCGCCACCCATTAAAATTATTTTATCGCCAGGCTGCAGCGATTCTTTCTTGCTGTCTTTCTCTTTGCCATAACCCACACCACCGGCCAGCATAATCACTTTATCGAACCCAAATTTTTTGTTGTGTTCAAAATGTTCGAAGGTGAGTACACTGCCTCCAATCAACGGTTGACCGAACTTGTTTCCAAAATCACTCGCACCATCCGAAGCTTTGATTAAGATCTCGGCCGGGTTTTGATACAGCCACTTGCGCGCTTCAAACTTTTTCTCCCACGGTCTTACGTTTTCCAAGCGCGGGTACGAAGTGATGTACACAGCCGTTCCGGATAACGGAATAGAACCCTTGCCTCCGGCCAAACGATCGCGTATCTCGCCACCGCCACCGGTAGCTGCTCCGTTAAAGGGTTCGACCGTAGTAGGGAAGTTATGCGTTTCTGCTTTAAGCGAAATAACCGAATCGAAATCTTCTACCTGAAAATAATCAGGTTTATCGCCCGAAGCCGGAGCAAACTGCTCTACCCGCGGCCCTTTGATAAAAGCCACATTGTCCTTGTAAGCCGAAACGATGTAGTTGAGATTTTCCTTCGAAGTTTTTTTAATAAGTTGAAACAGCGTGGATGGCTTCTCTTCGCCATCAATAATAAACGTGCCGTTGAAAATTTTATGGCGACAGTGTTCGCTGTTCACCTGCGAGAAGCCAAACACTTCGCTATCGGTAAGTTTGCGACCCAGTTTCCAGCTTACATCGTTCAGGTAATCGATCTCTTCCTGACTTAAAGCCAGGCCTTCTTTTTCGTTATAGGTTTTGAGGTCGTCAATCTCAAGAATGGGTTCGGGTGTGTGGTGAATGGTGAACAACTCCTGGTCGAGTCCATTATACAACCGCTGCAACATGCGGTCGTGGGGTGTGTTGGCATTGGCTTCTGTAAATTCTTCAATGCGGGTGATGCCGGTGATGCCCATGGTTTGGGTAATCTCCACGGCATTGGTGCTCCACGGGGTAATCATCTCCTTGCGTGGGCCGATGAAATAGCCGGTAAGGGATTTTTCTTGCAGGGGCCTGCCGCCACCAAAAAGCCAGATTAATTTTTCATAATCCTGATTACCAAAAGGTTGGGAGGTGCCAACAGCATAGACGGTTGTCCCAAGGGGACGAAAGAAGACGATCATAGTGGTGAGCGTAAGCACAAAAATACGAAGGGGAAGGGGAATGAAGAAGGGGAAAGGCTGAGGTTGTTGTATTGTTGCTAGAATATTTTTAAAAAGGTTTGGTTGGAGCTCAAGTTCAAATCCATTAGTCGAGTATAATTTATAGATTGAGATTTTTTATAAATTGAATATTATAGAATAGGGCATGACCAAATTTAAAAGTTACTTAGTTCCCAGCCTTTTAATGGTTGCTATTCTATTGTTGTTTACGAACATATTGATTCATTATTGGGACGGTTGGAGTTTTACCATTAGCCGGAACGACTTTATTCAATAATTTAATTACACCGGTTGCCACAGTAATTTCTATTGGAATTTATACCTGGACTTTATGGGAGCTTATTAAACAGAATCGAATTAATCACAGTAACAACTTAAAGCCATACTTTGAACGGAGATTTAATTATACACTTGATAAATTGAAAGATGAAGTTTTTTCATTTGAAATACCATTAAACCCAAATCTGGGATCAGAAACATTTAGATACAATTACTTTACAGTTTATAAATACTTTGATAAAGTTTATTCGGAAGTGACAAGTTGGAATAATTATATGGCGCATCGCACAGCATTCAGAAGTGGGAAAAAGATTTCAAATGAGACGTTAAAAAGCGAGGACTATGTAATCTATTTTACTTCCAAATTAGAACCATTTGCAAACCATGGATTAAAAGGTTTTGATTCTGTAATAGAACTAATTGAGGAAATTAAGAGATCAAGCTTAATAGAGGAGGATATACAAGGGTTTTTGAAACAAATTCGTTTTGAGATGGTGGATGAATATATCAAGTATATTGATTCTATAAGTATAACAAAAGAATACTTTATGCTACCGAGGACGTCTAAGCCCGATGTTGATGATATGGTTATTTTTGAACCGTTTTATCTAACAGCTATCAGCCGTCACTACCAATACTTTAAAAAAGAACTTTATTCTATAGTATGAAGGTTAATAAGTTGGCACATGACATCATATGAATTGGCATCAATACTAGTGGGGTTTTTTACTTTAGTTGTT
>DPSB01000140.1 GCA_003537495.1 Cytophagales bacterium
TATTTCACTGTTAGGCTCTTGAATTACAACTTTATAGATATATTTCTCAATACTTGGTATTGGAAGAAATATTTTTCGTAAATCAGCAAACTCATCTCCTACTAAATTGGTGATATCGCCATCCAAAATACTGCTAATTTGTTTACCTAATCCTAATACATTCCAACGTAAAAGTTCTTTATGCAATTCTAAAACGTTTTTCCAACCTCCAACAGGTACCGTATGTACCAATTTGCTTGACTTAAGATTATGCTTGAACATAATCTTATCTACAATCCCTTTTGTTAATAGATCTTCTACCAAAAAGAGGAAATCAAATCCATCGTGATCATAAACATCTCGTATCAAATAACTTGGGTAACAATTGGATTCCAATGTCACATGTCCAAGTCGATTATTAACCTTATATAGATTTGATGGCTTGATTTTACGAATCACTTCTGGAGAATGACTAGTAAGAATAACAGTTAAATTACTATGATTACTAATTAATTCATCTAAAAGCTCAATAAGTCGACTAACAGCAATTGGATGTAAAGCCAATTCAATTTCATCAATTAGAACTAATATCTTTTGTTTAGTTGGAAGCGATTTTCTTACTATAGAGTTGTACAAAAAATGTAGTAAAGAGACTAATAAACATTCCCCTGAACTCATTCTGTATTGACTAATAAGATTTCCACGCACTTCAATAAAATAAGGCGTATTGCTAACTGCTAATTTTTCAGTAATAAATTTGTTCCTTACTCTCTTTAAACTTAAATAGTGATTGTAGTCGCCATGAAGAATATAACTCAACTTTTTTATCACATATTCATCTGCTGTCACAATATCGCTTGCTCTCAATTTTCCTTGCTGTAAAAGTTGATCAATTCTTCTTGAATCATTAAATCTTGTTCCATAAAATAATGAGCCCTCATATAAACCATTTAATCTAATTGTATTGGGAAACAAACTTGATTTCCACCAACCGTCTAAAGGGTTTACTGTCCATGTATCAATTTTGTCATTTAACTGAAATCTTACTTCTGAATCTTCTTGATAATCTTCCTTTTTTAATGTTCCTAAATAGTGCTTGGAAATAAGTTGCGCCGCAGCTAATAAAACTGTACTTTTTCCACATCCATTACTTCCAACAAGTGAATAAACTCCTTTTTCAAGTGGTATTTCAATCTCACCGGATTCAATATTCTTTAATTTTTTTACTGTTATTTTCAGAGTGTCCATATTCTTATGTTTTCGCTCAACGGCCACAGCTTTGCGTTCGGCAGGGCATTTGGAAAACGTCCACTCCGGAACTGCAGCCGATTAAAGTTACAAAAGTTGAAAATATATTCTGTTGCTCATCTGTGTTCGGTCAGCCGGATATGTAGCTGATAGTAGCACTGCCGATGAGGATTTATTCGTCGCCCCCTGCTGACGCAAAACTGCATGTTGGTGGCAGTAAAAGTCAGCATGTTGTTACACATAAATAAACCTGTCTGCTATGAGAACCAATGCAACTAAAAGTATTACCACCAAGTATTTATCAAAGAAATAAAGCAAAAGTCCTACGACACTTGCAATAGCAGAAACAATAGCATGAAAAACGAACTGTTTATTTATTTCCCAAATTGTACTCTCAGGTATTAAGGGACTAATAAGCTGATACCTTGTTTGGTAAATTGTTGCTAATTGTCCAACAACATTAAGTAACAAAATAGTTAAGGCTATTTTTGCACCCGTCTTTAAGTGTTTTTGTTTTTTGTCCTCCATTTATAAGTTGTCAGTAATATGGTCAATCAACCGTATAAAACAGTCTTGTCAACTAGGTTATTTAACCTTGAAGAAATAATGATGTCCTTGTCAGAGCTTAAAAGGTCAATTTTGAGCTTTGATAAATCGCTTCTTAGAACTTCTTTGTCAACGTGGCTTGCTGCATTTTTTATGTCATCGGGATAAAATCTGAAAGCGTCTAAACCACAACAGTCTGGAACGCAAAAAATTTGAAGGAAAGTCCAAAAGTCATCATGTTTTGCAACGATATAATCAATGTCAATTAGGTCATTGCTTGAAGTGTCGAACTCTACCCAATGAATTCGTTCAGTCTCGCCAATATGAATACCGCTTTTGTTTTCGTCTGTCATGTCGAGTAGGGTTGTCGATTTATTGCCACCAACGGGCAGGTATTTGCGAAGGCTGGGGAATAGAATTCCGTCCGCCCGGCTACCTGAAGCTAAATTTATAAATAAAAGTTGATGATTTGCACACAGCCAAATTATTAACGTCCTGCCCGATATGAAGCCAAATTGAAAAACAAAAGTTGAAACACGGCTTCCGTCCGCCCAGCTTTTGCAAATACCAATGTTGTAGGCAGGCTACTTAGTCTTCACCCCTCAAAAACTTTTTAAACTTGTTGAAACTAAACCCCATGCCAGCAAAGTTTGGTTCGAAAATTATCGAATCTACTAAAGCCCCTCCGACACCCTTCTTCTTTTCGGTTTTTATCGAAAAATAATCCAAATCGTTTTCTTGTTTGATGTTTAAAAAAATCTTTTGAATTAGATCAATCACTTCTGTTGTATCCTTGCAATACTTTTTCAAAGGAAAGAGTATCAATTTCAAATTATCATCCGCAATCCTTTCAATCTGAGAGTCACGTCTTTGTTTAAATTCTACAGGATGCCTGTTTGTTACCAGTATCGCCGGTAGCAAATCATTTTTGTCTGCATCGTCGCCATTGATGCTATGCCAGGAAAGTACTTGATCGCTAAAATGAGCACCTACTTCGGTTGGCATGATAACTACAGCATTTTTTTGTTCTGATGCTAACGTTGCCATTCGATTGAAGTTCTTTTTTAAAGCTTCACTTAGTGGCTCATTCCAACCATAGTCAAGCAAATAAATGTAATAATCTCTATGGTGTCCTTCAGGAATACCTTCTAAACTGTGAACCATTAATCCCATGTGCTTTAATATTTAGGGTGTGTCTATTAGCTTGCCTACAACGTTCGAGGCTTGCCGCAGGGCTGGAATTGTTGCTGTGTCCGCCCGGCAACTGAAGCCGATTGAAAAACTGAAGTTGAAGTTAACAACTAAAAGCCAAATAGAATTCGGTCAAGCCCGATATTAGTTGATAGCAGTACAAAAGCCGATTGTTATTACGTCCGCCAGCCTTGCGGCAAACCTTTTGTTGGCAGTAGTACCATGATGAAAAGCCTTGCTTTTGCCATGATGTAACTATAGTCTATTTATTAGCTTTTTCAAGGCTTGTCTTGTACACATCCGGAGCGCTGCCGTCATATGTTTGGATTGAATATACCTCCCTTGTTTCGGTGTCTAAAAAAGTAGGAATATCTCCTGTCCCAATTACAATATACCGGGGTTGTTTATTTTTTGTGCAGCTACAAGCTGAAAAAATAAAGATTAAAGCGATTATTATTTTCATTGTATAACTATTTACGTTTAATAACAAAAACGGCATTTATGTCTGTTGAGCTGTTTCGTTGCATAAACCTCAGTTACACTTTCTATATCAGTGGAGCATCTTTTTAATCCCTTACAGCCACTGTTGTTATGGTAGGCTTTTGACTGGGGCCCTTTGCATATATAAACATCATTACCGCTGTTACAGCTAATTATCAATAGTGATAGCACTGTAATTAGTTTATTCATCTCTCTCTCTTTGTTACAACCCCG
>DPSB01000063.1 GCA_003537495.1 Cytophagales bacterium
AAGCAGGATTGTAAAGGCACTGGCCAGCACACTCATAAAGTTTATCCAGGAGGCAACTTTGGTAACATCGCCCAAAGCGAGAAACGAGAAAAAACGACCCATCAGTAAGAATAAGGGCGCACCGGGTGGGTGGGGTACCTGAAGCTTATACGAAACGGCAATAAACTCCCCGCAATCCCAATAACTGGCGGTTTCTTCCATGGTTAGCCAGTAGGTAAGCAAGGCTACGCCAAACACAAACCAACCCGTAATGTTATTTGCCTTCTGAAAATTCATATCTCTAAGGTTCTATTGGAAATTGAAAGGGCGAAAATACTAATAATTAGGTATCGGGCATTAGGTAATTAGGTATTCGGCATCAGGAAATCAGGCATCAGGAGTTTGTATCTGGCATTGGGAAATCTGGTATCAAATAAACAATTACATTCTTACCTGGTATGTAATTCCCCCAATGCCTAATACCCGATGACTACTTATACACAATGATGTAAAACACCAGCCATAAAGCAAAAATCAAAATGTACGATGTGGAAACGATCCACCAGGCTGATTGTTTCTGGCGTCTGGCAAAATGATGCACCCCGTTAACCAGAATAAACACATACCCAACTTCGAATACACTTAAGGAGCGTAACGGATAAGCATACCGTTTATCAATCGTTTCGTAATCGGCAAATTGCATCAGCGAAAGCGGGTAGAATGCTTTTACTTCGGCCCAACTGGGGTCAGTATCTACAAACATAAACCAGCCTATTTTGATCAGCTCGGCCAAAAGAAAAATAAACTCGGCCGCCATTACCACACTCCAGCATTGGGTAAAGGTAATGCGGAAGCCAAACGTAAAACAGCCAACCCAAATGACAAACCCGATTACCGTGAACTTCCACAAATACACCAGCGGTATAGAAAAAAACTGTAATGCGCTGATGGCCCGCAGAACCATGCCTTCGGGGCGATCTTGCAGAAACTCAAACGCAGCTGTTTCGTTTTCTATAAAATCTTTCTTTACATATAATAACAGAACTGAAAGCAGGCAGAGCGTGATAAACGTCAGTTTTTTATCGGAGGTAAAGAGCGAAAATTGCGATTCTGTTTCAGACATAAGGATGCGAAAGTAAAGATTTTGTTTATTTGAAATTGAAAATGCAGGCTCAGAATTTTTTGATACGATTGCTGGCGCTGATAGTTGTGGCCTGTGCGGGGTTTTGTTTCCCGGCCACGGGGCAACCCACTTCTGTAAAGAAAGACACCACCATTATTTTAATCTCGGATATTACCATGCAGATTGAAATAAACCAGGCGCTAAGCGATTTGTATAATTTCAAATTTGAGAAGGCCGAGCAGCAGTTTAGATGGTTTAAACTAAAGTACAAGTGGCACCCGCTGCCCTATTTTTTGTTGGGCCTTAGCGAGTGGTGGAAGATTATGCCCAACACCAAAGCCACTATGTACGATGATAAGTTTATGGCTTACATGGACAGCACCATTATGATTGCCGAAAACCTGTATAAGAAACATCCTGAATATAAAATTGAATCGGCTTTTTTTTTGGCTGCCGCACATGGGTTTAAGGGTCGGTTGTATTCCGATGAAGAACGCAAGAGTTGGCGCAAGGCTGCCGTGGAGGGCAAGTCGGCACTTAATTACATGGAGGTTTGCCGCGAGATGGATCATCTTAGTCCGGAGTTATTATTTGGCGATGCGCTGTATAATTACTTTTCCGTGTGGGTGCCCGAAAATTATCCAGCATTAAAACCGTTGCTTTGGTTTTTCCGCAAAGGCGATAAAAAACTGGGTCTGCAACAATTGCGCGAAGTATCATACAATGCATTCTATACACGCACCGAAGCCATGGTTTGGCTGATGCGTATTTCCAATAGTTACGAGAACGATCAGGTGCGGGCATTTCAGATTGCCGAGTATCTCTACACCACCTATCCCGATAATCCGTATTTCCATCGTTACTATGCACGCATGTTATATGCCCGTGGGCAATACATTTTGTTAGAGAAGCATGCCAAACAAATTCTGGAACGGATTGATAGTGCGCAATTAGGGTATGAAGCTACCAGTGGGCGCTATGCTGCATTTTTTCTGGGTCAGATGTATGAGTTTCAGCGGAAGCTGGATGAATCGAAAAAATATTATGAGTTGGCTGTAAAGTTTGCCGAAGAGGTGGGTGCTACCGAGTCGGGGTATTATTTGTTTTCGTTGATTGCGCTGGGCGAGATAAACGAAAAGCAAGGCAACAAAGCCGAAGCAAAACGCTACTTCAAAGAAGTAAAGAAACGATCGGGCCGCAAAGACGAAGCGTATAAAGACGCCAAGAAGCGACTTAAAAACATGGAGAAGGACGATTGAGTTTATGTACCTTTAGGGATTGAACAACCTTGTTAAGTGGAGTTACGCGATCTTATAGTTACACCGCTGTTGCTGATAGTGGTTTATGTGGGGATATATACTGTGCGCCCTTACCTAACCGATGCTGTAACCAGAAAGTACTTTGTTCCGGCCATTACATTTAAAATATTGGGAGCTATTGCTCTCGGGCTAATCTACCAGTTTTATTATGATGGCGGTGATACGTATAGCTACCACACACATGGCAGCCGACAAATCTGGGAGGCTTTTATGGACTCGCCCATGCGAGGCCTAAAACTATTGTGGGGTAATGATAGTCATGTTAATGTGTACCAATATTCATCTCGTATTTATTTTTTTAATGATGATCAGAGTTATTTCTTAATTCGCATTGCAGCGTTGTTCGATCTGCTAACTTTCTCTTCATATTCGGCAACCGCAGTTTTTTTTGCGTTACTATCGTTTACTGGTATGTGGATGTTTTTTATAACATTCTATTCGCGCTACCCACATTTACACCGCGGGTTAGCTATAACCGCTTTCTTTTTACCGTCTGTTTTTTTTTGGGGCTCAGGAATTTTAAAAGATACGTTAACCATTGCCGGCCTTGGCGCAGCTACATATTGTTTTCATGGGCTTTTTATAACGCGTAAAATCTCTATCCGTTACATAGTCGGCCTCATATTGTCAATAGTAATCATCTTTAGTATCAAGAAATTTATTCTGCAAGCATTTTTGCCGGCTTTGTTAGTTTGGGTGGTTGCGCACAATTTTTCGGCTATAAAATCGGTTGCTACAAAGGTTATTCTGGTGCCAGTGGCCGGGTTGCTGGTTGTATATGGGGCTTATTACATGGTAGTAAAAGTTGGTGAAGATGACGAACGGTATGCGGTGAGTAAATTAGCTAAGACAGCAAAAGTTACTGCGTATGATATTCGATACTGGAGTGGCCGGGGCGCAGGCTCCGGGTATACGCTGGGTGAATTGGATGGCACTTTCACTTCTATGATCAGGCTTGCTCCACAAGCAATCAATGTATCGTTGTTCAGACCTTACTTGTGGGAAGTAAAAAACCCGTTGATGTTGATTTCTGCATTAGAGAGTTTTTTGTTTTTAATTTTTACGGGGTATGTACTTTATACAGTGCGGGGTAAACTCAGATTAGCGTTTGGTAACCCCGATGTAATTTTTGGACTGGTGTTCGCGCTATCTTTTGCATTTGCCGTGGGTGTATCCACGTTTAACTTTGGCACTTTGGTGCGCTACAAAATTCCGTTACTGCCGTTTTATCTTATGGCCTTGGTGGTGATGCTAAACTATCGGAATAAACCTACAAAGGTGGATGTATTAGCGAGCACCGAGTAATGCTGCTCTACTATTGTGCGGCCTTGCTGGCCCATTCGGTTTTGTAATTCAACATCTGAAATTAATGTACGTAATCCACTAAGCCATTCTGCATCCGTAGAACATACAAACCCTGTAATGCCATGATTTACAATGGTAGTGTTTACACCTACCGGTGAAACCACAGCAGGAATTCCCAATGCTAAATACTGAAGTGCCTTAAATCCGCACTTGCCTTTTGCCCAGGCATCGTCTGTAAGCGGCATCAGCCCGATGTCAATCTGTATCAGATCTTCTATTTCGGTTTCTTTGTTCCAGGCCACAAACTCTACAAATTTTAGATTTAACTGTGGAGGCTTATCTGCAATTACCCGCAAGGTGAGGTTTGGGAACTCGTTTTGCAGTTGCTCAAACACGGGTATTAATTCGTTCAGGTATTTAAGGGTAGAGTGCGAGCCCGTCCAACCTAAGCGAATTCCATGCTTGGCCTGGATTGAATAAAGTTTGGGATTATGCAAGGTTTCGGTATCAATAGTAGTGGGGTTATACACCACTTGTTAACACCAGTCCTTAGCATATTCGCACAGGTAATGATTGCCGGCACTTACTTTGTAACTCCAACGGCATATGTGTTTTACTTTTCCATGCCATTTTAAAAATCCTGCTACATTATTTACTTCGCTGATGTTGGGCAGCCAGATGGCATCATCAAAATCATAAATAATTTTTTTGCGAAAAACTTTTGCGATAATCCATTCCAGGACGGGTGGCCCTAATGGGGCAGCCTCCCGATGGATAAAAACCCAATGGTATGCTGGTAACGTAAAAAGCTGAGCCCACCGTAACAGAAATCCACGCACAATGGTAATCAACTTGATAAAATAGTTGCCGGGCTGGTACAACATCCGCCATCCGGCAACAGACAGAAACGGAGAAACTTTAACCTGAAAGCCTGCGGCCTGAAGTATTCCAAAATATTGTTCAAACCTGAAACGTTGCGAGGGCGAGTGCGCTATAGGGTATGGACAAAGAAAAAGTACTTTAGAATTATAATTCATCTCGAGACCGCGTGACCGTGTTCTTAACTCAAAGGTAAGCATCCTAAAGAGAGTAACATAAAGGGTTTCATTACTTAGAACTGAGTTATTCGAAATGTCAGCCAGAGCCTAAAATTAGCTTCGCAGTTTTAAAAGACATAGCAATGTTGCCTGCCACTAAAAACAGAAATGCACACCCGGTATATTAACAAGTTTTTAGGTACCCAGTAAGAGATGATTCCCCTTACCAGAGATCTTAAAAAGATGCATACATTTGGAATGTTTATTAAGTATGGACTAAAGCAACAATAAGTCACTAAGAAATGGGAGTAAAACTTTCAAGACAGAAGCCAAGGAATATTTTATTGTCTCTAATTTACAGAACGCAAAAGATATTGCCTTTTAGTAGCGAATATAAAATTAAACTGTTTTTAAATTTGGAATGGATCTTTGACCGACTATCTCATGAAATGTCGTTCAAATATTACTCACCCCAAACTCATCCTGTACGACAATGTTCCAAGAAGTTTATACTTGATAATCTTAATGAAACCAGCTGCGTTTTAGATTTAGGTTGTAACTTAGGTGATGTGAGTTTTATTATGGCAGAAAAGGCAAAAAAAGTAGTAGGTATAGATCATAATATTGCAGCAATAAAAACAGCAAAGAACCGCTACCAGAGACA
>DPSB01000364.1 GCA_003537495.1 Cytophagales bacterium
AAATGGGGTGGCTCAACTTCATTAATGGACGTAGAGGTTTCAAAAGCCAATGCTAATATTATTTGGGCAGGAAGTGGCATGAACAACACCGGAACACTGCGCAACCTTCACGTAAGTACAAATGGTGGCCAGACATTTACCCTTACAAACAACTATACTGATCGCGCCCTTGGTGGAATTACTAAACTGGCATCGCACCCAACACAACCCAATACTGCGTATGCTATTTTTTCTTTTGCAGGTAGGCCCAAAATTTTACGCACCACAAACCTCGGCCAATCGTGGCAAGATATTTCTGGTTTTGGCTTAGCCAATTCCAGTTCAACCGGTTTTCCGGATGTAGCCGTGTATTGCGTTTATGTTCGACCCGATAATCCGGATATTATCTGGGCCGGAACCGAAATTGGAATTGTTGAATCGCAAGATAATGGTGCTACCTGGGCATTGCTGGATGATTTTCCAAATGTAGCCGTGTGGGATATGAAGGGTGTAGATAATCAGGTTGTAATTGCTACACACGGTCGCGGCATCTGGACAGCTGAAATAGAAATATCTCAACTGATACTCAACAATCCGGTTGTTTATGCGGTAGGTACTTCCCCTAAATCTCAACTTGCATTGGGCATTACATTGCCAATAACATTCGACTCTACCCGGGTGTTTATTCAAAATACATATGTAGGTACTCTGGAAGATATTGGCTCGGGCAACTTTACAGTACGCATAAGTGGTGTTGCTAAAGGTGTTGTTGAAGCTAAGCTAATCAGTTTTAAAAATGGTGCACCATTTCATTCGGCTCCGGTATCGGGCGAGAATTTACAATTGAATGCAATTCGCCAACAGTACTTCAATTATTTTCAGAATGGTGGCGATTTAAAGATGAATTCCTTTTCGGTGCAAGCATTCGGTACGGGCAACACAAGCTTACAGAGTTTCCATAATTACCTGAATAGCACCCAACATACTGCGGTGTTACTTCAACCAATTATCGTTTCAAACGAAAACCCATTCTTTTATTATCGCGATGCCGCTTTGGTTGAGCCCGGTGAAACCGGTTCAGTTTTTGGTCAACCTGCATTCAAAGATTTTGTGGTGGTAGAATCAACCAAAGATGGCATTAACTGGACTCCGATTGCAGATGGTTACAACGCATCTAGCAACAACGATTGGCTGGCTGCCTTCAATGCTGCACAGGTGGGCAACAGAAGTATGTTAACCGATCATAACATTAATCTGAATAATACTTTAGATGCTGGCGATACCGTATTGTTCCGCTTTAGACTATCGGCCAATACCTCTATAAATGGTTGGGGCTGGGCTGTGGATGATCTTTACATTCAACAGGCCCCTACTGCTACCGAACCCACTACGAATAAAACAAATGTTTCTGTTTACCCGAATCCAACAACTGGAAAAGTAACGGTTAGCTATACCATTACAGCAACTACCAATGTAACCGTTGTGGTGTATGATTTAAGTGGCCGTGTAGTAACTCAAAAATCACTTGGACAAAAAATTCCGGGTAGCTATGAAAATGAGTTGCTTATAAGTGACAAACCGGGGCAGTATGTATTGCAAGTGCAGACTGATTTTAAGAAAGAGGTGGTGAAGGTGGTGGTGAACTAATGCATTCTATCCCCTCTCACTTCCATCTCTTTTAAGATTGCAGCCTCTTGTTCCAGAATTTCGCGCCAGCGTTTTTCAACCTTTTCGGGATTCATGTATTCTTTAGCCAACGCCAGAAAATTTTTATAATGCCCGGCTTCTGATACCATGAGTTCATAATAGAAATTGCTGAGTTCAGCATCACCAATTTGTTTCCACAACAACCGGAAGCGTTCGCAACTGCGGGCTTCAATCAACGCATTCAGCAAGAGTTTTTCTACCAATTGTTGGTCGCGGTTTCCACCCTTCTTTACAACTTTCTGAAGTTGCTCTACATACTCATCCTTACGCGGAAAGCCTAGCGTAAAGCCGCGCTTCTTCAATTGCTCCAATACGCGCTCGAAGTGGGCCCACTCTTCGGCTACAACCGGTGTTAATGCTTCCACCAGTTTTTCTTTTTCCGGATAAGTTATGATTAATGAGATACAGGAAGAAGCTGCTTTTTGTTCGCAGTACGCATGATCAATCAGAATGTCGGCAATGTTTTTCTCAGCAATGTTTACCCAACGTGGGTCGGTTGGCAACTCCAATCCCAACACATGCTTTTCCATTAATCGAACAAGATTAAATCAAAACCAAAATCAAGAATGTTACCCTGCCCGCGGTAATTAGGCGTAGGCAAATAACCCAGGCGGGTAATGGCTTGTTGCAGGTTATGGTATTTTACAAAAAAGCGACCGCGCTTAAACTTTCCATTAAAGAATACATCTACTAATGGAAACGCACGAGCTGTAGTAGTATTCTGAATATAGTATTGTTGTATAGCCGGATCGTAATTTAATGCCGCATACTCCGATCGCCAATGTGCATCCACACCAATCTGCACCTGCAGGTTTCCTTTAAACAACATGTTCTCATAAGCCAGTTGTGTATTGGCAAACCATTTGGGAATGCGCAATACATTACCATCGTTATTCAGAAACGAAGTATATAAAACCTGTGGCCGCAGGTACACATGCCTGAAGAAGCGTAAACTCATGCGCAACTCGGGCACAAAAAGTTGTTGATTACCACCCGACTGTGCAGCCACAACAGCAGGTTCGTTTGTTCTATCATTTTCTCTATAATAGATATAATTGCTAAGTGCGGTGTAGGTAGCTCCTGGCGATACAAACAACCTTCCCCACTTCACTTTAAGAAAAGCAGAGAGTTGATTGGTAAACGGATCGTTAAAATTATTAATCCATTGGTGGTGGCTGCCGCGATAAGCTTGTGGTAAGAAACCGGGTTTAACTAAAGCACTTGTACCGGTTGCATCCAACCACGGTGTGCGAAGTTGTGCTGTAAGGCGATAGTTTCCATCCAACAGATATTCTGCCTGACCGGCCAGTTCGCTCAAGGAATCAAACCGGAATGCAATTTGTCCACCCAGGTAGTTTTCAACTCCACTTTTGTTATACGGAAGGGCAAGATGATTCAGATACTCGTTTGATGTATTGTACAATCTCAATTTATAGTAGAGACTGTAGTAGAAAAACGCAGCCTTACCTTTAAACCCAAACTCATTCACCACGGTATTGAATTTGGTTCCATCACTTACATTGGTGGTGTTGATATCGCTATCAGGGTTGGTGTAGGTAAAATATTTATCATAATTGGTTTCGTTGGTAGCAACATCCGAAAAAAGATTTCGCTGCCTTGTAAAGTCAGCTTTATGATATATCTGAAAAGGTGATGCAAGTTGATATTGATGGAATACGTGAATTACATTTCTCAACTCCTCCGATTGTGCGGCCACCAGGTAAGGCCCGGCATTCTCATTAAAGTATCCCGAATAGGTGGAATCAAGTGATGTTAACAAAATACCTCCGTTCTCAAATACACGATGACGCATTCTTCGATACGAAGCCAACAACTGGTACCGTTCATTTTTAGATTTGTACGAAGTATACAAATCGTAATAATGACTAACCGTTTGCCGGTCGCCTTTACCAACGCGTTGCACTTGTTTATCTACTAACGTAGGACGATAGTTAAAACCAAAATTCCAACGCGGATTAATGTTGCGTGTAAACTCAATGTGGCTGCGTGCTCGACCATCGCCACCCCATACTAATAAAATGCGGGTGTAGGGAGATTTAGAATCGAAGTAGCGTGGCTCGGCCAAATCAAAGTAAGGTGAGTATGTGCTGTAACCTGGCGTTGCTCCAATAGCAACCGGAGCTTGTGGAAAAATAGGGTTTAATGCCGTACCCACATTACCTAAATCCTGATAGAAGTTGTTTAGCTTTTGCACAAACGTCCAACGATGGTAGTCAATAATGGTAGTATCAAGCGGCTGATAATTATTTTTATTTTGATAAACATCACTCTCCGTTATCCACAATGTGGTTTTGGGGCCATACACGTTTTTGGTAGAATCGTCCACAATCTGCGACCCCTTACCCGAAGGTTGAGCTGGTGATTTGGTTTGTGTAGTGATGTTAGGATTTGAATCCTGAACTATGCGCTTTTTTGGAAGCGGAGTTTCCTGAGCGATTACACCGCCAGCGGTTAAAATCAATAAAAGAAATATGTAAAAACGCACGTGCAAAAATAGACCAGTTTTAGGAAAGACCGCTTGTTGTGTTTGCAGCTTTTAGCTTTTCGGCCACAACTGCGTGCACCAGACTATCAAATTCCGAACCATTCCTTAAGAATTCGGCCTGCATGGGTAAATAAAACCAACCCGAATTCTGAATAAGTGTAAAAAGAGTGGGACTAATAAGTTTCACCATATCCTTTTCGGTGGTTAGTATGCTTCGATCACCAGCTTCGCGCATAATTTTAGAAAGATTTTCGGCCGTGTACCGATGATGATCTTCAAACCGGAAATGTTTATGCACGGTATGCGTTTTGGAAACGTGCTCCACAAATGGTTTAGGGTTGGCGATGCCAGTTACTAAAATAACTTCAGTTGTAAGTTCTTTATTGATTCCAATCGCCAAAGGCTGCGAATAGTTTATAGTCGTAAAAAATACTGGCTTGGCTGGTGCATAGTTACCGATTGCCTTCTGCACCTGTTGCTGCTTTTCATTTGCGGTTGTAAAACATTTGGTTACTACTACCACATCGGCCCGCGCTGCACCCTTTTTGCTTTCGCGTAAGCGGCCCATAGGCAGCAGGGCATCTTCAAAAAATGGTTTTTGAAAATCGGTAACCAAAATAGAAAACTGTGGCACTACTGCCCTATGCTGAAAGGCATCGTCTAATAAAATCACCTGAACATCGGCACACTCATTTAAAATGGTTGGTATAGCCAAAGCCCGCTCCTCGCCAACAGCAACATAAATCTGATCTTTAAATTTTTTATAAAGCTGAAAAGGTTCATCGCCAATGGTGCGGGCATTATCTTCAGCATTCGCCAACCGAAAGCCCCTGGTACTGCGACCATATCCGCGACTTAGTGTGGCAATTTTATAGTGCGGACTCAACAGCCTGATCAGGTATTCGATCATCGGTGTTTTGCCTGAGCCTCCCACGTTCAGGTTGCCCACACTGATTACTACGGTATCGAACTGAAAAGATTTTTTATGGCCGATTTGATACAAGTAATTCCGAAACCTGGTTATCGCATCTACCAACACTGCAAAAGGCCACCACAGGTACCTGAGAAAAGACATAAAGCCCTGATCTTTCGTTATTTTTGATCCCAAAAGTAAACAAATCAATGGCTGCAACCATAAAAGATGTTACCTATAGACTGGAACAACTTGCTCCTAAATTCTATCAGGAAGATTACGACAACAGCGGTTTGATTACGGGTAATCCAAATGCACCTGTAACCGGAGTGCTGGTTACGCTGGATTGCACCGAAGCTGTGGTAGAAGAAGCGCTTCAACAAAATTGCAACCTGATTGTAGCCCATCATCCCATCTTGTTTAAAGGAATAAAAAAACTTACCGGCCAGAATTATGTAGAGCGTACGCTCATCAAAGCCATTCAAAACAATGTGGCTATTTATGCCATTCACACCAACTTAGACAATGTACATACCGGAGTAAACAGAAAAATTGCTGAGCAAATTGGTCTTACCAACCTGAAAATTCTGGCTCCACGTGCCAACACCTTACTAAAACTTGTCACTTTCATTCCGCAAGAACATGCCGAAAATGTTCGCAATCATTTATATGCAGCCGGAGCGGGGCAAATTGGTGATTATAAAAACTGCAGCTTTAGTGTAGTTGGTGAGGGTACTTTTTTGCCCACCGAAAATGCCAGTCCTTTTCAGGGAACACAAGGCAAGCTGGAACGAGCAACAGAAGTGCGGGTGGAAGTAATTTTACCCGTACCGGCCCGCGATAAAGTTTTACACGCACTAAAAACAAATCATCCATACGAAGAAGTTGCCTATTACCTAACAACCTTAGAAAATGATAATCAGGAGGTTGGGGCAGGTATGATAGGTGATCTGGCTGAACCCATGCAACCGTTGGTATTTCTTGAATATGTAAAGAAAAAAATGGCTGCAGGTTGCTTACGCCATACTGCCTTACCACATAAGCCTATAAAAAAAGTAGCAGTTTGTGGTGGATCGGGTAGTTTTTTACTCCACAAAGCAATGGGCCTGGGGCCGATGCCTTTGTTTCGGCAGATTTTAAATACCACGAGTTTTTTGATGCTGATGGCCGGATTCTGATTGCCGATATTGGTCATTATGAAAGTGAGCAATTCACGAAAGACTTAATAATCGCGTTTTTAAGAGAAAATTTTGCTACGTTTGCAGTCGCTTTTTCAAAAGTTGTTACCAACCCAATTAGTTACCTGTAAGTAATGGAAAATCAAACAGTTGCGCAGAAACTCGAAGCCTTAGTAAAATTACAATCAATAGATTCAAAACTGGACGAACTCAAGAAATTGAGAGGCGACCTGCCCGATGAGGTTCAGGACCTGGAAGATGAAATGGAAGGCTACCGCACCCGGTTAGGCCGTTTTGAAGGCGAACAGAAAGAATTGGAAGATGCCATCAAAAAAAACAAAGAAGGAATTAAAGAGGCTGAAAAGCTCGTTAAGAAATACAACGAGCAGCAAAAGAACGTTAAGAACAACCGCGAGTTCGATGCTATAACCAAAGAGATTGAGCTTCAAGAACTTGAAGTTCAGATCTGCGAAAAGCGCATTAAAGAAGCCAAGGAAAAAATTGATGCTAAAAAGGCCGAAATTGCAAGCATTGAGGCGGTTATTAAGGACAGAAACGAAGACCTGAAGACGAAGAAAGACGAACTGGATAATATTCTGGGCGAAAGTCAGGAAGAAGAAAAGAAACTGATGGCCGAACGTGAGAAGGCTGTTAAGAAAATTGAAGATAAACTTCTGAAGCATTACAACCGTTTAAGAAGTAGTTTATCAAACGGATTAGCAGTAGTGCGTGTAGTAAGAGGTGCAGCTGAAGGTTGTAACATCATTATACCACCACAAAAAATTGCTGAGATCCGCGAGAAGAAAAAGATAGTAATCGATGAACATTCAGGCCGGATATTAGCCGATGTGGACTTGGGTTCGATGGAAGAAGAACCAAAACCAAAAAAGGCAGCTCCGGTAAAAAGAGCTAAAAAAGTTGAATAGACTCCAACTCATACAACATACAAAGAAGGCAGGTATAACCACTTGCCTTCTTTTGTTTTGGTGGGTTGCTAATGCCAGTGAGGCTATCTGGAAATTTGATCCGGAACTTTACAAAGCCTACGAGTGGGTAACTAATCTGCACCCGGAAAAAGCAAACGAACTACTGGCCAATTACAAGGGAAACGTTTTACATAAAACCTATGTGCAAACGCTTAATGAAACCTTGCAAATACTAATTACCGAAGATCATGCGCGCTTTGCAGAATTTGATGAACGCTTTAAGACTCGCATAAAATATCTGGAAGGCCTTCCATCATCAGCCGAA
>DPSB01000591.1 GCA_003537495.1 Cytophagales bacterium
GACATATCATCTGAATATCGGATAGAAGAATTTAACTGGACGTTTGCAGCTGAAAAGGCCGATAGTGCCGGAGTTCAAATCATAAACTCAAGTCTGGGTTATAATGTGTTTGACGATGAGTCAATGGATTATACAAAATCCCAATTAGATGGGCAGAGTGCTTATATTACAAAGGCTGCACGAATGGCTATTGAGCGAGGAATAATTGTGGTAGTAAGTGCGGGCAATGAAGGTGGTAACTCATGGCAGTTAGTAACTCCACCAGCCGATGCCGAGGGTATTATAGCGGTTGGTTCTGTAACAGCAGGTGGCAACCGAAGCGGCTTCAGCTCGGTTGGGCCTACTGAAGATGATCGCATTAAACCAGATGTAGTAGCACTAGGTTCAGGTACAGTAGTTATACGCGCAAGCGGAAACATCGGTACCACTTCCGGAACTTCATTGGCCAGTCCGTTAGTAGCAAGTCTTGCCGCAGGAGTGTGGCAGGCTTATCCTGATTTTACAGCACAAGAAATTTACGAAGTACTTACCCAATCGGCCAGCCAGGCCACCGCACCTGATAATTTTTTAGGTTATGGAATTCCAAACTTTGAGGCTGTGGTTAACTACCTGAAAGAACCTGAACCACTCCACAACTGGTTGATATATCCAAACCCGGTGGTGGGCAACCAGTTCAATATTCAATTAGATGAAATTGTAAATCCCGTAAGTGTTACTGTGTTTGATAGTAAAGGGGCACGCGTATCAGAGGCGAGCCTGCAGATCAACTGGCAAAACAATCCGTTTAAGTATGATATTGCTAATCTGTTACCCGGACTATATTTCGTTCGCGTTCAATCGGGTGGTCGACAAGGTACATTTCGGGTAATGAAACAGTGAGGTGGTACGCCACAACTGTGTATCTTTGCCGATAATTAAAATTTCTATTGATGCCTATTATTGCGCCCTCCATTCTGGCTGCCGATTTTGCCAATCTTCAGGCCGATATTTCCATGATAAATGAAAGCGCAGCCGACTGGATTCATGTGGATGTGATGGATGGTGTGTTTGTGCCGAATATTTCATTCGGCATGCCGGTAATCAAAGCCATGAAGAAACATGCCACGAAACCATTGGATGTTCACCTGATGATTGTTCAACCTGAACGCTATCTGGAAACCTTCAAAGAAGTAGGAGCTGATATTCTCACGGTTCACCTGGAAGCAAGTACACACCTGCATCGAACTATTCAACAGATTAAAGCATTGGGTATGAAGGCCGGGGTAGCGATTAATCCGCATACTTCTATATCGTTGTTGAAAGATGTAGCCGCTAATCTTGATCTCGTTTGTCTGATGTCGGTTAATCCGGGTTTTGGTGGGCAGAAGTTTATTGAAAATACCTATACCAAAACTTCAGAGCTTAGAGCATTACTAAAAGCAACAAAGTCAACCGCAAAGATTGAAATTGATGGGGGAGTAAATCAAGACAATGCGGCCAAACTTATAGCGGCTGGTGCCGATGTGCTGGTTGCTGGAAACTTCGTTTTCACCGCTTCAAATCCTAAAGAAGTAATCCAGAAATTAAAAGCTTTGGCTTGATACCTTGAATTCCATTCAGCTATGCGAATAGTTTACCTTTTTATTGCAGCTATATTGATTTCCTCTTGTACGCAAAAGGTTTCAAGAATTGATCCGGACCAACAAATAGATTTAAGTGGCCGTTGGAATGATTCAGATTCCCGCCAAGTAGCAGAAAAAATGACAGCCGAGTTACTGAACAGTCCTCGGTATCAAGAGTATGCAAAACAATTGGGTAAGCGACCTACCATTATTGTCGGACTGATCCGCAATCGCACAAGCGAACATATTGATGCCAACAACTACATCAAAAAATTTGAAGTTGCTATTTTCAACTCGAATGTAGCCGATCTGGTAGAGTCAGAAACTTTTCGCGATAAGCTGCGGGAAGAACGCGCCCAGCAACAAGACTTTGCCGATCCTGCTACCATGGCACAGTGGGGAAAAGAAGTTGGTGCTAACCTGATGCTGTTTGGTGAGATGACCTCCGAGACCGATGTACTGAACAAACAACGTGTTGTAAACTATATCACTACTTTGTTCCTGACCGATATGGAAACGAACAAACGCGTTTGGTACGGGCAGCACGAAATCAAAAAATATATCCGCAAATAAAATCATAATTGGCTATGTGCTTTCGCAGAAGTAAAATAGCTAAAGGGTTAGCAATAGCGATAGTTGTTTTAACAGCATCGTGCGCAACCTACTATCAAACCAATCAATCTTTTAATCAGGATTTTGAACGCGGCAATCTTGAATCGGCTCTGGCTACATTACAGTCCGACACCAAAGAAGCTAACAGCAAACGGCAATTTTTATATTTTGTGAACAAGGGGTTGGTACTTTCGATGATGAGTCGGTATGAGGAAAGTAATTCCTACTTTGAAAAAGCTTTTTTGTTTGGTGAAGATTACAGGAGAAACTACCTCTACGAAGCAGCCTCATACCTCACCAATCCCAATGTAACTACCTACCGTGGCGAAGATCATGAACATTTGATGTTGTTGTATTACAAAGCCATCAACTACCTGAAGTTAGGCAATACGGAAGCCGCCTTGGTAGAATGCAGACGCGTAAACATAAGGTTGCAACAATTGAGCGATCGCTATCAGAACGAAAATAAGTTTCAACGCGATGCTTTTATTCACACCTTGATGGGTTTGATTTATGAAGCCGACAAGGATTACAACAATGCTTTTATTGCCTATCGCAATGCCGTTACCATTTACGAAGAAGATTACGAGCGCTTGTTTAGTATTGCCATGCCCGAGCAAATTAAAACAGACTTACTACGCACTGCCTGGCTTAGGGGTTTTACCAATGAGGTTGAATTCTATAAAGAAAAGTGGGGCCTTACCGATTTTGAAGTTCCCCAAACAACTGGTGGTGAGGTAATCTTTTTCTGGCATAATGGCCTGGCTCCGGTTAAGGCCGAATGGGGTATAAACTTTGTAATCGACAGGCGTGATAACTGGGTTTATTTTCACAATCGGGAGTTGGGCATCAGTTTCCCATTTTCATTGGAAGGCTACGACAAAAATGAAAAAGACGGACTGGCCAGTCTGGAAGTTTTCCGTGTGGCCTTTCCACGTTACCTGGAGCGACCTCAATATTTTCAAGGAGCGACCATCTCGGCAAACGGAAGTGAGCAGCCTTTAATGTTGCTGGAAGACATAAATAAAATTGCCTTTAAAAGTTTGCAGCAACGCATGCATTTGGAACTAAGTAAAGCTTTGATTCGCGTGGCATTAAAAAAAGTTACCGAACACCAGGTGAAGAAAGAAGATAAAACGTTGGGCTCGGTGTTAGGTGTTATAAATGCTATTACCGAGAAGGCGGATACCCGTAACTGGCAGACTTTACCACACAGTATTTATTACACGCGCATAGCCTTACCACCCGGCCAAAGCCAGGTTACGCTAAAACTAAACGAGGGTGGACGCGAAACCACACACGACTTTACTTATAACCTTACCCAAGGACAAATACTGTTTCATACCTTCACATCGTTAGAGAGCCGGTACCCCAACTATGGTACATTTGGTACCAATAGTTATCGGGATTGATTTTTACCATCTGCGCAAGCCTGTTATCTTTAAGGTTTTAAACTCAACATTCTGAAAAGAATCCTCCGCATATCCCTGGCCCTGATCCTGTTATTAACTCTACCGGATTTTGCATTTTCTCAGGACGATGGAAAGCCAACCTTTCCGTTGGAGACGATTTATGCCGAACGTAAACCCAACACCATTCGTAAGTTTCTAACGCGGCTACGTTTCAGTTTTAGTACGGGATATGGAAATACCTATATGAAGCACCAACTGGATAGTTTTGGAATTTTTCAACGGCCCGGTTTTGCGCCCCGCGTTTTCCAAAAGAATAATCCATTGGATACCACCTATACCAATTGGATAAATCGGGTTACCGCTGATACGCTCGCAGTAACACCAGAAAGTTTTTTAGTAAATGGCGATAACGCTAAAATCGGATTTAAAGGGCGTGGAAAAAACATCCCGTTTAACATTCGCATGCATTACGAATTTTTGAAACGATACCGGATTGGTGTGGGGTATAGTTACGAGCATTTGACCCTTGGCGAATTCAGTCCGATTTCGTTTAAAGATAGCATTGGTACTTTCAGACCTGGACAGCACAGAGGCTGGATGCGTAAGTTTTATGGATATGCAGGCGGGTCGTTTTATCGGATAGATAAATTCTTGTTTACGGGAGATTTGGAGGTTGGAAGTTATAAACCTAAACGAAATTTTGATAATACTTCTATTAAGCGCAGCATCTATTTCAATTTAGGGGTTACCACTGAATATGAACTCTCAGAATATCTAAAGCTTTATGTCAGGCCTTCGTTTGACTTTAAAAAGTATACTCTGAATGTTGAGGGCAGCAACGGCAACTCCATCAAGCACAAAATGAATGCCGGTTATCTACAAGTTGGCCTTTCTTATTCCATTCCTGAATTACCACGCTGTTATCTAAAAGATTGCAAGATCCAGATCAACCATGCGCACGGCAACAAAGAGTACCGCAGCAGGCGGCATCCCATCTACAAAAAACAGAATCCCGGCTATGGCGAAAACCATCCTACGCTTATCAAATACAAAGGCCGGAACAAGCGAAAACTCAATCCTTATTAGAAGGTAAAAAACCAAGTTTAAAGGGTTAAAAAAACCGGTTTTTGGACAACCGAAAAAGTATCATATTAGTCAAAATTCTATACCTTGCGGGCTTGATTTTTACCTCTGCAACGGAGTTTCAAATCATAGACTTAAAACAAGAAATCTGTGGCTGAAG
>DPSB01000360.1:0-3708 GCA_003537495.1 Cytophagales bacterium
TTAAAGTAATAACGAATGAAAACCATATTTACCTGGGCATTTGCAGTATTAACCATTCCTGCTCTTTGTCAAAATGAAACCGAAATCAACAAACAAGTTTGGGAACCCTTTATCAGCGCTTTCAATAATCATCAGGCAGAGGCTTTTATGGCTGTGCATTCAAAAGATGTGGTGCGCTCACCGCGCGATGGCAAAATCGTTTGGAATTGGGATGAATATAAAAAATCACAAACCGAAGGCGATCAGCAAGACATACAAGCAAAACGCAAACGAACTCTTACTTTGCACTTTACAGAACGCTTCGCCAACAACAACCTGGCAGTAGAAGTGGGTGTGTACAAAACTTCATACCTGTTGCCCGATGGTAAAACGATGGACTACTTTGGTCGCTTTCATGTGGTACTTCGCAAAGAAAATGGTACGTGGAAAATTCTAGTCGATACCGATTCCAGTGAAAACGGCACAATCACCGAAAAGGATTTTCTGGCTGCTAAACCTATGCACTAAATCATGCAGGTTGGTATTATCATTTTGGCAGCAGGTAATAGTTCGCGACTCGGGCAATCCAAACAATTGGTTCAGATAAATGGCGTTTCCCTGTTGCGTAGGTCAACCGAAATTGCAGTACAAACAACGCTCCCCGTTGTGGTTGTATTGGGTGCCGATGCGGAAGTACATCAACAAGTAATAGCCGATTTGAAAACCGAAATCGTTGTGAATGATGTCTGGCAAACCGGCATGGGTAGTTCTCTTAAGGCCGGACTCTCCCACTTAATTCAGACAAACCCGAAGGTAGAAGCAGCCATGATTCTGGTGTGCGATCAACCTTATCTTTCGTTCGCGCACCTGCAAAAACTAATCGCAGCTAATCAGCAACAGGTTAAACCCATTGTGGCCTCCACTTATGCGAATGTAATTGGCGTGCCCGCGATTTTCAAAAAAGAGCTATTCCCCCACCTGCTTCAATTAGATAATGATAGCGGTGCCCGAAAAATTATTCAACAATTTACTGATCAGGCACACGTAATCTCTTTTGAAAAGGGAGAAATAGACATCGATACCCCGCAAGACCTGCTTCATCTGCCGAAAGCATAATTCATCCAAAGCAGTTGTTAACCTGTTGTTGAAAAAGTTTACAAAAACTGTAACAGCCAGTTACCTTTGCACAAATGAAAGCCCTTCTGTTTTGCTTGCTAACCATTTCCTTTTCGGGATGGGCGGATTCTTTCCAGACGTTTGAGGAAAACGGAAAAGTGGGGCTTAAAAATCAGGAAGGGAAAGTGATACTCCCAGCTTCATTCGAAGCCTTGGGTTGGTCGGACGGAAGTTTTTCTGTAATTGGAAACGTAACCGGCTATCGCCAAAACAACCACTGGGGCATTCTGAATCTCAAAAAAGAATTTATTACCAAAGCTGAATACGAAAGCCTGGTGTATGGCGGTGGCGAGTATGTGGTGGTTAAGAAAAAAATTAATCCTGCACAACGCAAAGCCGCATGCCTCAATCTGCGGGGCGAAGTTCAGATTCCATTTGTGTATGATGATATACAAGTACAGGGTATGCGTGCCATCGTTATAAACCTTAACCATGGCCGTTATCAGTATGGGTTAGTCGATCTGCAAAACAAATTGATTATACCAGCAAATTATTCGGGCATTTCTCCATTAGGCACACTACGTTATGCAGTAAAAAACGAAACAGAAAAAATTGCCCTGTTTTCAGAAGACGGTCGCGCTATCACTCCATTTTCCATCGATAGCATTTCAATGTTTAAAAATGGTAAAGCATTTTTCTACATCAACACCAACAAAGGTTTGCTCGATCGTGAAGGGAATGTGTTGGCCGAAGCCCGCTACCAGAATGTAAAAGTTGAAGACGATCGGATTTCGGTTTTACCACATCATCAATGGGTAGTGTTGGATGCTTCCAATAAAGCACAACAGAATTTTCAAGCCGAAAATATTTTACCAGCTGCTTCTGGAGTTAATATTTATCAATTCTCAGGGCATTTCGGATTGATGGATGAAACCTGGAACGTAATGCTGCCAGCCCAATATCAAAACCTGACCTACCTTCGGGATAACTTATTTCTGGCAAAGAAGAATAAAACCGGAATTATTACCAGTGCTAATAAACCTGTCATTCCGTTGCAATACGATTCCATTGCAATGAATTATCCGCAGGTTCGTACGCTTTCACGTTCCGGTTGGGCGCTAACCGACATTAACCGAACATTCACTTCGTTTAAAACCTATTCGCAGATAGATGATCCGCATCATGGATTGTTCCCTGCAAAAAGTAATCAGTATTGGGGGGCACTTACACCATTTGGCGAAGAAATTATTCATTGCGTGTACGATTCGCTGCTCGAAATTTCAAATAAGTACGTAGTTGTAAAGTTTAAGGGCCAGTATGGTATTGTTTCTCCGCGCGAGGAATGGATTGTTGCGCCTCAATTACATCCGTTAAAGTTGGTTAACGATTCGATTTACCTACAACTTGAACCTGCCAACCAGTTTTTAAAATCGTATACCGGAAACGTAATCTACTTTACAGATAATAAAATTGATTTCAGTGCAGATTTTTTTACGGAGTACTTACCGGATGGCACTATTAAAAAATTAGACTACTACGGCCGCCTCATTAATCGCAAAGAACCTCCACAAGTTGATAAGGTTGAGGCTGTTTTTGAAGAACATGAAGGTTTGCGTGGCATAAAGCGCGATGGCAAATACGGATTTATTGATGTACGTGGAAGATTGCGTATTGCCAATCGTTACGATGGCATTGGTAATTTCAGTGAAGGGCTGGCCGCTATAAAACTGATTGGCCGGTGGGGTTTTATTAATACGCAAGATCACATTGTGATTAACCCCAACTACGATAAAGTAGCGCAATTCAGCAATGGATTGTGTGTAGTAACCCGCAACGGAAAAACCGGAGTTATAGACAAGCAAGGAAAATTTATACTGAGCCTTGAGTATGACTCTATTACAAGTGAATCGAATAAATTCAGATTGTATAAAAACGGATTAACTGGTTTGGCCGATGCTTCCGGTAAAATTTTGATTGAGCCACGGTTTAATCAATTGACAATACTTGCTAAGGGAGCAGTTAAGGTTACACATGCTCAGAAGTCGGGCGTAATTTCTGCCGAAGGTCTTAGCATCATTCCAATTATCTACGATGTTTTATATTATTACCCCGAAAAAAATCAATACCTGGGGCTGCAAAAGGCTGAGTGGAAAATTCTGAACTGATAATCGTTCATAACAAAAACAGGCTGCCTTGAAATTTCAAAGCAGCCTGCATGCTAAAAATTTATTTCAACTATTCGGACTTAGTCTTACCCGATCCTGAAATAGATTGACGCATATCGGTATCAGCTTGTACGTTTTGCATTTTGTAATAATCCATCACACCCAGGTTTCCTTTCGTGAAAGCTTCTGCAATTGCTTTAGGAATTTCTGCTTCGGCTTGAATAACGTTCGCTTTCGCTTCCTGCGCTTTCGCGATCATCTCTTGCTCTAACGCAACCGCCATCGCTCTTCTTTCTTCCGCACGGGCTTCAGCAACTTTTAAGTCGGCAGCAGCCTGATCAGTTTGAAGTTTCGCGCCAATGTTAGCTCCCACATCCACATCGGCAATATCAATAGAAAGGATTTCAAAAGCAGTACCGGCATCCAACCCACGCGAAAGTACCAGCTA